>JBILUU010000193.1:0-5854 GCA_044370815.1 Bacteroidia bacterium | reverse complement strand
TTTCGTATTTTGCGAGCCTGATCAACTTACTTATGATAAAAAAACAATTCGTTTTCGCACTTATATTATTTATGTTTCAAATAAGAGTGAATTTGGTTTCTGCTCAAGTAACATTTATACAGGATCAAGAACTAGTTGGCGAAGGCTCCGATGACCTTTTCGGTTGGTCTGTGGATCTTTCAGGAGATGGAAAAACAATTGTTATCGGTGCTATTGGAAATAATGCAGGGCTCGCCAGCCAAGGCAACAACGGCCAGGCGAGAGTGTATCGAAATACTTACTTTGCATCTTCTAATTCATGGGGGTGGGTGTTACTTGGTTCCGAAATAAATGCCACAGCAGCTAATGTTGAATCGGGCTATGATGTAAGCATAACCAACAATGGAAATAGGATAGCCATTGGTACACCGGGTCAGGATAAAATGAGAGTTTATGACCTTAATATTTCTAATAATTGGGTACTGCAAGGAAATGGCTACGGCATTTATACAAGCCAAACTGCTCAACGAGCTGGACATTCAGTTAGCATTAATGGCAGCGGCACTGTGGCCGCAATGGGCGCTCCTGTGGGTAATAAAGTATGGGTGTTTGACGTTGACCCGGCAGGAGGCACAGGGCATTTGGCCGGCAATCCGCTAATTGTGCCAGGAACTTATGCAGGTGGTTCGGTGGATATTGATGATGATGGTAATACTTTAGTAGTTGGCGCATACAAATCGAACACCGAACGGGGTTCAGTATTGGTTTATGATTTTAATGGAACTGGTTGGGTACAGCGCGGCCAAACATTGAATGGAGTCAACAATTACGATCAATTTGGATTTGACGTAAGTATGAGCAACGATGGAAACACCATTGCAGTGGGGAGTAAAGGTTGGGATTCGAACCCCAACAACACCACCTACGAAATTGGAGAGACAGCAGTTTACGATTGGAATGGAAGCGCTTGGGTGCAACGTGGCACAAGCATTCAGGGGGTTAATATTTTCGACCAATGTGGATTTTCGGTAAGTTTATCGGGCAACGGTAATAGAATGGCTATTGGATATAAAGGTAACAGCACCGCCACGCAAGCGGCAGGTCTTGTGCGTATTTTCGACTGGGATGGAAGCGCTTGGATTCAAAACGGTGATCCAATTTATGGTGATGGCATCAATGTTTATTCTGGCCACAGCGTAGCGTTGAGTGATAATGGTTCTATTATAGCTATTGGCGCTATACAAGGTACAGGACCAATAAATCAGTTTACCAATCAAGAAGGACAAGTGCGCATCTATGAAGGTGAATGTTTGGTATCGACCACGGCTGTCACTCAAAATAATAATACTTTGACTGCTGTTGCGAACGCTAGCTACCAATGGCTTGATTGTAATAACGGAAATCAGCCCATTGCAAATGCTACGGGGCAAATTTTTGTTGCGCCCAACCCAGGGAGTTATTCGGTTCAAATAACAGAGAACGGCTGCACGCAAACCAGTGCTTGTATAGAGGTTTTGGTTACTTCAGTTACTAACGAAACGATAAGCAACTTCCATGTCTTCCCGAACCCGACCACTAATATAATCACAGTAAACTCTCATCAATTAGTCCAAAATATGCAAGTGCGGGATATTACCGGTAAATCTGTTTTAAACATCAGCAACTCAAACACTGCCGACCTATCTGGCCTTGCCTCGGGACTGTACCACCTTGTACTCCTTTTTGACAATGCCAGTATTGCTCATTCTAAAATTCTGAAGCAGTAGGCAGAGAACTCTTCTAAACTAATGAGTAGAAAATGCTACGAGCTTTATATCTTTTTATCCCTCTTCTCACTTCATGCATGCCTCCATTGCTCATAAAGGTTTACAGTGAGATTTTTTGTATTCAGAAAATTAATTGGTTGGGAACGTAGATTCAACAATCAACCAACCCAAATTCTGGCTAGCCTTATTGAGCTAATTTCAAGTAGTATCGGCATTAGCCATTGCATATTTATTTTGTAGATCATCTTAAAAATAAATGCAATTGGTATAATGAGGGTAATCCCGCTTAGCATGTGTTTTCAATCCATTGAACCAATGATTGAATTACGGCTATTATAGCGATTCCGCATTTTCTAATGCGGAATTTGGGTTAATACCAAAAAGTATCCTGCCACAAAATAGAAAGCAAAGCTATTTTTTACTAACTAAAACATTTTAGTGGTAGAAGAACTTCCTGCATCAATGATGAATTCTCTTTCAATGGTGTAAATGCTTTCTTTGGCTGCTTTGGGTCTAAACACCACTTTGTATTTGCCGGGTTGCAAAACCAAGGTTTCTCGTGAAGGATTATCAGGAAAATTATACAACCATTTTAATTTATTTTTTTCTTCAATATACAAACTGCCTGAGCCCGGACCTTGAAATAGAATGTTGGCTACACCCGGCTGCGGCACCTGTATGGTAGTAGTTTTACTTTGACTAATTTCAACATCACTCACATAAATGCGCGGCATGGTCAATATTTCCATATCGTATTTCCCGGTAATTAATTTCTCGGGTTTGTCGGCTTGCGCTACCAACAGAGTGGCCATGTCTTTATTTTTTCTAATGATGTAATTTAGTTGCTTGTATTCTTTAATGCCGGTTTTTAAATTGAGGTATCCTTGCGGACAATACACCGCAACCGTGTTGTGCTTACCCGGTATCAATTCAATGTTTTGTTTCTCAACAGGTGGAATGGTATGCACGGTTAAATTATAGGTGGGCATAGGATCTATGGGCAAGGTATCGGGATTACCTGCATTGTTGAAAGTATGTACCAAGTTGTATTTTATAGCGCCAGTGCCTGCATCATAAAAGGTCATGTTGGCATCAGTCTCGCTTGGTTTAGCATTGGCATCTAACAAATTCACTTGTATAGTGGTTGAATTTAATGCTTGTGAAACAATTACACCCATGGCTTGCTTAAAAGATTTTTCGTTGGCCGCATCAAAATACTTGCCCACACATTCAAATGTTTTTTTGAAATTCAAATCGAGCCCAACACCAATTACAAAGGGGCGTAAAGTTATGCCCCGTGATTGCAAAGCAAGCGATACAGCGCAGGGATCACCATTGCATTCTTCTACACCATCGGTAATTAAAATGATAATATTTCGGCAATTGGCACAGGCAGGAAAATCGGCACCACATTGTTCTAAGGTGTAGGCTATTGGCGTTGTACCTCTTGGAACTGCAGACTTTATTTTATTTTTAATGGCCGTGGCGTTTCCTTTACTGAAGGGTACTTCTAATTTTGTGTCTTCGCAGTTTGGTTTTGGATTTACGGAATATTGATGTCCATACATTCTTAGCGCAATTTCAACGTTGGGTAGTTGCGATAAACTATCTACAGTTTGTGATAAAATACTTTTGCTCACATCCATTTTGTTGGCCGATTCCCATTTTCCGATCATGCTCAATGAGCAATCAAACACAAATAAGATGCGCACCGTTGGTATTTCTTTGGGCTTTTGTGCATTGGCATGATTGAGCATCAGTATGCATGCCGATAGTAGCAATATTTTTTTTGCGAAGTATTCGAGGTGTAGGAGGTTCATGATTTCTTTTCCGCTTAAAACAAGTCCAAAATAGAGGATAATTTGTGTATGAACTTTAATGGTAAAATTGTTTTATAAACAACCCTACGTGTAAAAGCATCAGCCACTTTTTAACATACGCAAACGTATTGAATTGGTTGAGTATTTAACCAATTTTAACCCAACGCATTCATTTACTAACGTTAATCTTTAACCTGAATTAATCAGTAGAAGTTACGCATGTAACGCACTAGTGATTTTAAGAGGGCAATCCCGCTTAGCAGGTGTTTTCAATCCATTAAACCAATGGATTGAATTACAGCTGTTTTAGCGATTCCGCATTTTCTAATGCGGAATTTGGGTTCAAGTAGTATCGGTATTAACCATTGTATATTTACTTTTTAGGTGACCTCAAAATAAATGCAATTGGTATTAAATTGATTGAATATTTTAAAATACTAAAATTGGAAAAATACAAAAGGGGCATCTCATTTTGTATGGTACAAAACGCTCATCGGCAATTTAAAATTTATATCGAGCTTGAAGCTTGATATCTGTTCTATGATTGGTTGCAATTTCATTGAGTGTGCCTTCGGAAATTACGGCTATGTTGCTGTACCAGGTTTGAGCCACCCTTAACCAAACTTCAAAATTACGTGTTATTGAGTAGTTGAGTGTAACGTATGTTCTTGTTCCTTTGTTGAAGAAAGCAGGAATGTAAAAAGAGTAGGGCACATCATTTTCATAGGCATAAATTCTGGAGTTGAAATCTTCGGCATTAAAAATTCCATATCTGAAATTAAATGAAAACTTACCCATGTTAGGATTAAAGTTGATGTCTTGATATATCATAAATCCTCTGCTCACTTGATTGCCTAATTTAAACTCGGTGATGTCAATTCTGCTGCGCAAACGAATTGAACTAGTAAGTTTATGCATGATGTTAAATCGGTAATTGCTTTGCAGCGTTTCAACTGTTTCTTGAATAGGTGATTCAGAGTTGCTGTTATTTCTTTGTTTTAATCGTTTTCGAACACGCGCATACATCTCGGTTTTTTTTGATGGCGTGTAGTTTAATTGCACCAAATAATCATGACCGTATGTTGGTGAATTTACAGCAAATCTCAGATAAGGAAAAGTAAATCTATCGTAATAGGCGGCCAACGATAAAAAGCGGTAAGGTTTGAATACCAACCCCGAAAACAATCCCTTCTCATTATTATTTCGTGTGTTCTCACCAACTGCATTGCCATTTAAATTTTGATATTTCAAATCGTAATTACGATATAACACAGATACAAACAAACGTGGATCTAAAGATATAATAGCACCGTGCACTTGAGCCATGCCTCCATTGTTGCTCCGTGAAACTTCTCCGTATAAATTAAAGTTGCGGTACACCCAATTGTAGTCAACACCCATATTAATTAGGTTGTTACCGGTAAATTCATATTGGTTGTATATGGCAAGGTTGCGATTTACATCAATGTCGAAAGCAGTTTGCACAGCGGTTGCACCTAATGAGAATGCTCTTGTTTTGTAATTTACGTTGGCACCTCTTGTGTATTGCGTTAAAAAATTCTTCCCTGCAATTTCTCTGGCTGTGCGGTGCAATCCCGAGAGCTGCAAGGAGGAAATACTTTCAACCGTATTGTCTAGCGTGTCGAGTGTATTGGGTGTGGCATCAACCTTGTTTTCGGAATAAAATCCAGTCACAAAAATATTTTTGAATTGAATAGTTCCTGCAATCCCTCTAAGGAATAAATTTTCATTGATGGAGTTACTTGCCGAAATGCCTCTTGCGGTGCGTTTTACCAACATGGGGTCAGCAGTTTTTCCATAGCCCAAACCCATCCAATAGGTAAGTCCTTGCCCAAACTGCGCCTGATAGTCGCCAATGGCAAGGGCTTTTACAAATTTATAATTTCTTAAAAATAAATGAGCCGAGTAAAAGTCATACCCATAACGCTGTGCACCTTTTAAAAATTGTTCCCCGGGATCTTTATCTGCTGTGATGCCTATGCTAATATTGTTCCCAAATGTGTATCGAAATCTGCTGAATGATCCCAATCTATTTCCCAAATACTTGGCGTTAGGATTAATGGCCAATATAGAGTCTGAAACCTCCTTGAATCCTGCTTGTTGCTCGGCTGTAAAACTAATTCTTGTAACCAAGTAGGCACTTCCATTGTCGAGCAAATTTCTTAATGAAAGTTGAGGTGCTTCAAGATTATTGGCCACGTAAACAAATGGTTTGAGACGATTGATGTCTTCAAGTGTAAAATTATCGATGGCCTGTAATTCATAAAT
>JBILUU010000191.1:0-5860 GCA_044370815.1 Bacteroidia bacterium | reverse complement strand
ATTTAGGAAGTTTTTATAAACCAAGTGGTTTAACAGACGCTAACAATTTATATTGCGGATACAATGATGTTGCAAGCCCTTTGAATACTAGAAAATATTTGAGTATAAGTAATGTAAACGACCAAACAATTCCTTATCAAGGTGGCATTTCTAATGTAGGTGCAACTTTTTTGCCAGCTGAAACGGCTGCCTTTAATATAGCAACCTATAAAGGCTATACAGGAAGTATATTAACTTCTGGGGGAGTAATAGGTAGTGGTTTTACAGCCATTACCGAATTTTCTTATTTATCTGGAGATGTGGTTCATTTAAAAGGTAATGCAAATCATCAGGCCAATGAAACTCAGAAAGCATACATAACAGATTATTTTTCAGACTGTGATGCAGCAACAGAAATTGAGAAAAATGACCTTTCACAAATTGAAGTTTACCCTAACCCAACTACCAATATTCTTAAAATACAAGTAAATGAGGTTTTGTTGGGCAAGGAATACGCTGTATGCGATAAATTAGGAAGAAACTTATTGTTCGGAAAAATTAATTCGAAAATATCAAATATTGATGTGTCAGAATTGTCTCAAGGTTTTTATTTTTTAATTATCGGAGAAAATTTTAATCAAGTTGTAAAAGTAATTAAGGAATAAAACCTGCCCACAATTGCATGTTCGCAACAAAAGCTATTTTTGAGTGAACATTCATATTTAGTTTTTCTGTTAATTTGAGGTGATATGCAGCTTAGCAAATCTAATTCTGCTTCCTGTGCTACATATGTAAATCGATATCATCATAAATTTATAGCAGGCAACATTTAATTATAAGTAGTAGTCTTAAATAAAAAACCAGACTATGAAAACAACTATACTTTCAACCCTATTCATTTTTGGATATCAATTTTGCAAGGCTCTTAGCGGCATTACTCCATTACCCAACCCACTTGTGCTTAATCAAAGAACGGCTTCCATGACGGTAACTACTAATGGTACTATTTATTGTGGAAAGTCTAATGGCTTAATGAAACATGAAAATAACACATGGACAAACTTTGATACGAGTAACAGTACATTGAATTCAAATTCGATTATTTTACTAAATTGGAGTGTAAGCAACCAGTTACTCATTACAACAGACCTTGGAATCACTATATTTGATGGGGTAACTTTTGTGAACAATACCTTTGGAAGTTTAGGAGTGCCAAATCAAATAAATGCGATTGAAAAAGTGCAGAATAATTTGTGGATAGGCACTGATCAAGGCTTATATAAACATGATGGGACTAATTTAACGGCTTACAATGTATCAAACAATAAACTAAATAATGATACAGTGTTACAGTTAAAATTTTGGAATAATGATCTCTGGGCAGCCACTAAAAATGGATTAACTAAAATAGACAATAGCAATAATAGTTTTACTTAACTCAGTAATAATTCTGCTTTAAAGCAAAATTATATTTATGATGTTGATATTTTTCAGAACAAGCTGTACATAGCTTATAAAGCCGATTTTAATGACTTTTTGAATGTGCAGTATTTTAATGGAACTATTTTTAGTCAATTAAATGATGTGGCTATGAAAACAAAAATTGATAGATATTATCAAATTAATAAAATTAAAAATGCTCCCGAAGGATTGTTATTAGGCGATATGAATGGCGAAATTTTATATTTTAATAGTAATACCAAGCTGATCGCTTCTTCTGGTTCCAATTTTCCTGCTTTAATTAATATGGCGTGGCATTCAACAAGTAACAGTATCGCTATTAGTTATTTATCTACGAACAAACCTATTACTTTATTAGATTTCTCAGTTTTTGATTGTTTTGGCTGTGAAAATCTACCAAGAAATAAGAAGTACATTGACATCAATAACGTAAGGGCAAACATGCAAAATAGAGGTGTTATGAATTCTAAAGAAAATGTTAGTTACAATGATTATTTGCTAAATCCTGGCTACGAATTTCCGAAAGGGACAAGCAGTCGAATTTATTTGCAAAATACACTTTGGCTGGGTGGTCTTGATAATAATAGTAATTTGCATCTGGCAGCCCAAACTTACCAACAAAATGGGAATGACTTTTGGCCAGGACCAATTAATATTTCAACTGGTACTACTGACACAGCAACAGCTATATTATATGATAAAATATGGAAAATAAATCGTTTTGATGTGGAAGAATTTAAATGGGCCTTTACTCAAGGAACAGTTCAAAATGGCACTTATGTGGTGCCTCAAGATATCATTGATTGGCCAGCGAATGGTAATACTTTATTAAACCAAAATTTAGCTCCTTTTTTTGATGTCAATGCTGATGGTTTATATGCACCTCTGCAGCATGGAGATTATCCTATCATCAAAGGTGATCAAATGTTATATTGGATTTTTAACGATAAATTAAGTAATCATGGAGAAAGTGGTGGATTACCTTTAGGTGTGGAAGTACATGCATCAGTATACGCTTTTCAATGTGATTCCTTCCCCGATAGCTTGCAAGTAGTAAATAACACGGTATTTTATAATTTTGAGGTTATTAATAGAAGTAGCACAAATTACTATAATTTTTACATTGCTTCATTTCAAGATCCGGATTTGCAAATTTATAGTGATAATGCTGTCGCAACATTGCCTGCAAGTAATTTAAGTTATTCATATGCTCAAAGTCAAGATTCATTAGTAGACAGTTTATACAATGGGTTAAAAGTAGGAGCAGTAATATTAAATGGACCATTTGCACCACAAAGTGATGGTTTGGACAATAACAATAATGGACAAATTGATGAAACTAATGAAAAGTGTTTACTCAATTATTCTATGAACTTTAGGAATGATCAGAGTGTTATAGGTAATCCACAAAATGCCAATCATTTTTATCAGTACATGCAATCGAAATGGAAAGATAATACTCCTCTAACATATGGGATTCTTGGTTATGGAGGAACAACACCTGTTAACTATGCCTTTAATGGACAACCATGGGATACTACCACTTGGAATAGTAATGAATCTGCCGATTGGCGCATAGTCCAATCTGCAGGACCTGTGAACTTTTTAGCAGGTGATACCATAACCTTTGAATATGCTTTTGTAAATCATAAGGATTTAACTTTACCATGGAATTTGCAGAGTACCTTTGAGGATTATTTTACTGATGTTCAAACAATAAGTAACCTATATAACCAAGGCAATATACCTTCTTGCATTAGCCTGGATTTGCGTGTTAAAAAGATGAAGGCCATTACAAATATTAAATTATTCCCTAATCCAGCACAACATTATTTTGAGTTACAATCAAACAATGAAATTATCAACCAAGTGTTAATTTATGATATCAACGGAGCGCTTATCAATCAATACCAAATCAATAATCAACATATACTGATTGATATTCAAAAGTTGAGCGCAGGAATATATTTTATTCAAGCCAATTGTAATTCAAAAACTGAACACTTTAAATTGATTAAGCAATAATTGAATTTCAAAGGAATCAAATTATACAAACATAAAAATACCTATTGCGGACACCCATTCTTAACCCAACAATCTAATTTATTAATGCTTGCATCAGCTAATTTTGATTGACCTTGTGGCATAGCTTTTACCCCACTGCCGTGATGCACAGAAGCTAATGCAGTGTTACTTTTCATAAACTCATTTTTTGCTTCAGCATAACTTGATAGGTCAATACCATCTTTTTTGGATGCGGCATTATGGCATCCCTGCGTGGCGCAACTGGCATTTAAAATTTGGGAAATGTCGGCCGTGTAGGTGGGTGTGCTTGTGCATGTAGCTGCCTCCGCATAATTGATATCCTTGTTTTTATTACAAGCAGAGCAGCAAAAAACAAAACATGCTAGTGCCATTGATGCAACTAGCGCAAAGGGGTTTAAAATAACGGATGTTTGTGTGGTGAACAACATTACAAATCTACTTTTATAATTCATCATCATGTAATTTAACAACTGATATATACCGCAAAAAAAAATAATTTCACCGAAAGAGATACCGCGCAACAATGTAACCCCGAATTAATCAATAGAAGTTACGAATGTAACGCACTAGTGATTTTATGAGGGCAATCCCGCTTAGCAGGTGTTTTCAATCGATTGAATCAATGGATTGAATTACAGCTGTTTCAGCGATTCCGCATTTTCTAATGCGGAATTTGGGGTAAATCAATCCTATAAAAAAAAAACCTCCCTTCGGGGAGGCTTTTCACCAATTATTAACTTGTTTAAAATTATTTTACGCTGTCTACAACTGCTTTAAAAGCAGCAGGATGATTCATGGCTAAATCAGCTAATACCTTGCGGTTTAATTGAACATTCTTAGCATGAATTTTACCCATAAATTGAGAGTAAGATAGTCCGTGAGGGCGAACACCGGCATTGATTCTTTGAACCCAAAGGGCACGGAAGTTACGCTTTTTGGCTTTTCTATCGCGATAGGCGTAAGTTAAACCTTTTTCTAAAATATTTTTTGCAATGGTATACACGTTTTTACGTGCTCCCCAATATCCTTTTGTTTGTTTAAGGACTTTTTTTCTGCGGGCTTTTGAAGCCACATGGTTGACCGATCTTGGCATGTTTTTCTTTGTTTTGACAATCAGTGCTCTGTATTAGAGTCTTTGATTACTGATTTTCGGGTTAATACTTAAATTACCTGTTGTTTATTATTGTTATTTTCCAACGCACAACATTCTCTTTACGTTACCCATGTCAGGGTTACTTACAAGAGTGGCATGTGTTAGAGCGCGCTTACGCTTAGTTGCTTTCTTGGTCAAAATATGACTCTTAAAAGCATGCTTTCTTTTAATTTTACCTGTTCCTGTGAAAGAAAAGCGCTTCTTTGCACTGGAGTTGGTTTTCATTTTTGGCATTCGTGTTTGTTTTTATATGATTAATAATTGGTTTCTTTATTTCTTTGGCTTTGGCGCTATAGTCATCATCATTTTCTTACCCTCCAAAATTGGCAACTGCTCTACTTTGCCATACTCGGCTAAATCTTGCGCAAATCTCAATAGCATTAATTCACCTTTTTCTTTAAACAAAATAGTGCGACCTTTGAACAAAACAAAAGCTTTCACCTTTGAACCCTCTTCCAAAAACTTTTGAGCGTGATTCTTTTTGAATGTAAAATCGTGCTCATCGGTATTCGGCCCAAACCTAATTTCCTTAATAGTTACCTTCGATGACTTGGCTTTTATTTCCTTCTGTTTCTTTCTGTGTTCGTAAAGAAACTTTTTGTAATCAATAATCTTACAAACAGGAGGATCCGCATTAGGAGCAATTTCCACAAGGTCCAATCCGGCTTCTCGAGCCATCATCAACGCTTGATTAATTGGATAAATAGCAGATTCAATATCATCACCTACAACCCTTACACGGGGAGTTCTGATGTTTTCATTGATATTATGCTCATCTTGGCGCTGTACCTTTCCCTTGATAATCCTGGGAATACGCGGATCAAATTTTCTTTCGCCTACTGTATTCGGCTTGGTAACATCTGTTGCTATGGGTTTCTGTTTTTTAGTTAATAATTACTTTACACAATTGTTTCTATTTCTTTGTTTATTATCGATGCAAATTCCTCCACACTAAATGATCCTATGTCACCTACACCTTGTTTTCTTACCGAAACTTTACCTTCCTGGGCTTCCTTTTCACCAACAACCAACATAAAAGGAATCTTGTTTAACTCAGTATCCCTTATTTTTTTGCCGATTTTTTCGTTTCTTTCATCAACAAGGCCGCGAATATCGTAATTATTTAGTAATTCTAAAACTTTTTTTGCATAATCGTTATACTTTTCGCTAATTGGTAAAACACTTACCTGCTCGGGGGAAAGCCAAAGCGGAAACTTACCA
>JBILUU010000190.1:0-5928 GCA_044370815.1 Bacteroidia bacterium | reverse complement strand
AAATGACAGCAACAAAGTAAGAATAATCATGAATGAGCATGAAGCCCTTGGTTATACGCATGTGCCCGATCCCTATTTTGGTAAGGAAAAAGATTTTCAGTTGGTATTTGATTTGCTTGATAAAGTATGCGAAAAAATATGCCTAAATTTTCAGCAACAATTGACCAACATCAATCGGTAGTATATGTGTGGTATAGCGGGCTATTTTTCTCCTTCCGGCAGATTTAATAAAGAACATCTTGAACAGGCAACATCAAGTTTGCAACACCGTGGCCCCGATGCAGGTGGTACCTATTTCGAAAGCTTTGTTGGACTAGGACATCGTAGATTGAGCATCTTGGATTTATCAGAAGGTGCTAATCAGCCCATGATGAGTGGTAATAATCGTTTTGTAATTGCATACAATGGAGAGGTTTTTAACTTCAAAGAAATTGCAGAAGAGATAAAAAAGTTCCGACCCGACATCGAATTCAAAACAAGTTCGGATACCGAAATAATTATTGAAGCTTTTGCCCTTTGGCGACAAAACATGGTTAACATGCTCAATGGAATGTTTGCCATAGCCATTTACGACAGAGATCATGATTCACTGCATATTTTCAGAGATAGATTGGGCATAAAGCCATTGTATTTTTATTGGGATGATCGAGACTTTTTCTTTGCATCAGAGTTAAAAGCATTTAAAGCGCTCAAAGGGGCAATCAATTTTGAATTGAACGAGCATGCCTTACCTTACTTTTTTCATCTTGGTTTTATTCCTGAGCCGCACAGTATTTATAAAAATATTTACAAATTCCCTGCTGCGTCCTATTTAAAACTCAACAAGCATGGATTTGAAATCAGCGACTATTGGTCTCCCGCGTCCAAGCTCACATCAGAGTTGATGACAGATGAAAAAAAATCAAAGCAACAGCTCAAAGAATTACTGGTTTCTTCGGTTACCTACCGCATGATTAGTGATGTGCCTTTTGGAACTTTTTTGAGTGGAGGAATTGACAGTAGTTTGGTTACTGCTGTGGCTCAAAGTATTTCAAATGTGCCTGTTAAAACTTTCTCTATTGGCTTCGATCAAAAAGAACACAGCGAAGGTCAATATGCAGCCGCAGTAGCATCGTATCTTAAAACAGATCACCATGCATTTGATGTGAGTCAACAAGATGCGATTGATTTAGTAGATAGTCTTGATCAGGTATATGATGAGCCCTATGCAGATACCTCAGCCATACCTACTATGCTTGTAGCCAAACTTGCCCGAAAATATGTTACCATGACTCTGTCAGGCGATGGCGGTGATGAATTGTTTATGGGTTACGGTGCGCACAGATGGGCAGAACGCTTTTCAAATCCGCTCATAGCAGGCTTCAGAAAACCCATACAAATGGCGCTTAGCATGGGTAATAATCGTACCAAAAGAGTTGCCCATCTTTTTGAAGCATATGCTCGCGAAAACATTCAAAGCAATATTTTTTCGCAAGAGCAAAATATGTTTTTTTCAAAAGAATTGAAACGAATACTTAATTTGAAAGGCATTGATGAAATTACATACATGCCCCTGATGCATGAGCTTAAACGCAAGCTGTCTGCAAAAGAGGCGCAGGCATTATTCGATATCTATGTTTATTTAAAAGATGATTTATTGGTAAAGGTTGACCGCGCAACCATGCAGCATTCTCTCGAAACGCGCGTTCCATTGCTTGATTACAGAATTGTTGAGTTTGCACTCAATCTAGATGAAAATTTAAAAATAAAAGGGAATGTGTCGAAGTACTTGTTGAAAGAGTTGTTATATGACTATGTACCAAAAAGTTATTTCGACAGACCTAAAAGAGGGTTTTCCATTCCTATGCACATTTGGCTTCGACATGATTTTAAGGCCTATGCCGAAAAGTATGTAACCAAAGAAATGTGCGAAAGATATGGCATCGTCAAGTGGGATTACGCGCAAAAAATTTACAAGCATTTCTACAAAGATAAACTCGATTTATATTACAATCGCCTGTGGCTCATTATCAGTATTCATAAATTTATGGAGCGCAACTTTTAAATATAATTTGAGTTTTTGAACATTTTAACGTAGGTTTGGAACAATAAAAAGTTAACTATTATGCAGATTTCAGTTGTCATACCTGTTTATAATGAGTCAGATTTGATTGATGAGTTGTATGAGGCAGTGATGTCGGCAATGAAAAAGTTTACCGATGATTTTGAAGTGATATGTGTGAATGATGGTAGCAAGGATAACACGCTTGAAAAATTATTTCACTGCCACCAAAAAGATAAGCGCTTTAAAGTACTGAATCTCTCCCGAAATTTTGGTCATCAGAGTGCCTACACTGCTGGATTGAACCACGCCAAAGGCGATTTTGTAGCGATGATGGATGGCGATTTACAGGATCCGCCAGAGTTGATTGAAGCCATGTACAAATGTGCCATTGAAAATAATTCAGATGTGGTTTATGGCAGAAGAACCGAACGTAAAGAAACATTCTTTAAGAAGTTCTCAATTAAGCTGTTTCATTTTATTTTTAATAAACTAAGCAATATCAATGCCCCTGCCAATGTGGGTAATTTTAGTGTGATGAACAGGAAGGCGCTACAAGCTTTTCTTGCCCTTGAAGAAAAAAACAGATATCTACCCGGCTTACGCTTTTTCATTGGTTTTAAGCAAGATTATGTAGACTATAGTCGTGATGATAGAACGATTGGTGAAGCAAAAATGAACTTTAGCAGACTGCTTAAATTGGCACTCGATGCGATTTTCTCTTTTTCTAAATTACCCATTAAAATTTGCCTTTACCTTGGAATCATAGGAATAATTTTTACCATGATAGGAGGGATGGTAGTGATATATAAAAAGCTAACCGGTGAGGCAATTACAGGTTGGACATCTATACTTGTCAGTTTATACTTTTTAGGTAGTGTGCAATTGCTTTTTATGGGTATCATTGGCGAATATGTGCATCGTATTTTTGTGGAAACACAAAACCGACCGGTATATATCGTTAAAGATTTCTTCGAAGACTAATCATGTTGAGACAAGTAAAAGCGGTCATCAAGCGTAACCCTTCTGCTTTCAGAATTGTTGCTTTTGGTTTTTTGTTGCGACTACTTTTTACCTACGTTATTGCTCCATTTTATTTCAACCGCGAAAATATTTATTTAGATGGTGATACCACCTCTTGGATGGCCGGATTGTATCACATGGTATACAAAGGCGAATTCACTATGATGATTGATCGTGAAATGGCTTATTATTGCCGTATGCCGGGCTATTCATTTTTTCTTGCGCCAGCTTTTTTCATGGTTTCACTTTACCTTAAGTTATTTGTAAGCGAGGCAGCTTCTATTCAACCCGAAATGTGGTATCCCGTATTAAAAATTACGGCAATTTTTCAAATGATTATTGATAGTATCAGTATTTATTTGATGTATTATGTGGTATTGAAAACGCTAAAAAGTTACCAAACAGCCATTGTAGCAGCGCTATTGTATGCCTCTTATCCGTTTATTATTGTTTGGAATCCGGTGTGCTACTCAGAGGTGCCTTCGGTATTTTTTAGTTTACTGGCCATGGCAATTTTTCTAAAAAGTGAGCAAAAAATTTGGCTCGCTTTTGCGGGATTCTGCCTTGGTTTTGCTGTTTTAAACCGACCGCAGTACGCCTTGCTTGCTCCACTTATGTGTATCATCTTTTATCAAAAGTATCAATCTTCATTGTTTCGGAATTTAAGCAAGATTGTGGTGTTTTTTGCTTTTTTTACAATCACTTATGGTGCATGGCCGCTTCGAAATTATGTCCGATTCAATAAAGTTGTTCTTACCCAAGACCTCCGTGGTTACGATTGCTGGAATGATGATGTGATTGCATTTATGCAATACATATACAGCGTGAAATCAGAATGGAATCCGCAGTTTACACAAATCATTCAAAACAAAACAGTTGTTTTTCCGAAAGAGTCATACCGCACAGTTGAGGACTCTTTATTGTTAGAAAAGGCAGTGTATATGGCTAAAAATTGTGGCCGTGGCTTTAGCGAGTGGGATGGATATTGGAAAAAAACAATTCCTATATTTGATATCACGGGCGATTGCTCATCAGAAATCGCATCTATTTTTAATCACTTACGAAATAATCAAATCAAACATCATCCATACAACTTTTATGTAAAATTACCCTTGTGTAATTTAAATAAGGCCATCTTCAAATCAGGACTTGAGGGTGAAGTAACTATGGCAAGAAGACTTGGTGAAAATTTATTTTATTACCGCAGTTTGCTCATTCTTTTAGGATTAGCAGGTATTTTCATGATGTTGTTTAAACAAGAAACAAGACCGATTGCTGCATTTGCAGGTTTGTTTTTTGTCATGCTTTACGGATATCTATGCTTTGGAACAAGCCCTCAATGCCGCAATATAGAGATCAGATATTTTTTACAGGCCGATATATTGTTGCTCATTCCTGCCGCATTTTTATTGGCTCGTTTATCTTTGGTAAATAGTTTTACGACAAGATTTTTTCCTGAAAAACGATAATATCTATTCCTGAATTTTAGATATCGGACTCGCAAGTCCTCTGTAATCTTTGAGGTCCATTTTTACAGAACCAACAAGTATATTGGCCTGCGCTCTGATAGGAATTTTGTTTTCATCATCAGATATCCATACATTCAAGTCCTCTTCATCCTTAAAAATTCTACCTTTTTGTATCACCGGTCTAAACTTGATACATTTAAACTTTCCTAATGAAGTAGTGATGGTTTCTTTCCCTACATACTTTATTTTCATCGGAAATAACTCCTCATCAACAAAACTATTGATGGTGTAAATATTGCCCGGCTTGGCATTACTAAAATCAATACAACGAGCAAAATAAAAGGAGGAGATCATATCTTGTAAATCTCTTTTATCTTTGGGAACATCATAGGTTTTACCTTCACTGATGACCTGATTGGTGTGGTGGTTATACACATAGTTTTGATTGATTTTATAACCGCCTTCATCCACTCTTCTGATGAATGCCATTGGCAATAATGCCTCCTTATCAATATAGGATTCGTAGCGGTCGCGAACCTTAAAAAACCAATCGAATGCGCCAATACTTTTACCAATTCCAACCACATGGTAGGTAGGTCGGCCTCCAAACTCACGTTCTTCATTAGTTACCTCTAAAGTAGCAATTCCTGCATCAATGGCACCATAGTGCAAACGATAGGTAAGTAATTCCCCTGTTTTAAAGGCCTTATTTTTTTTGGGTGAAAAAGGATCGGGATTTACATGGCCGTTTGTTTGCGCATTAAAGCCACTTGAAGCGAGTAAAATGAGCGCAAATACACATAAAGCGAATTTAACATCAAGCAAGGTTTTCATAAAAAAGAATTTCTGTTTAATGGATACCAATCAAACGCTGTTCCAAAAAATTCAACTGTTAAAAAAACTTATAGAGCAATGGTCAACGTGAAAAAAAAGACCAATATTTTCTGTAATCTGCATTATCTCAAGAGTTTTTGGTAAAAAGCAGCTTTTTCAGGTTCTTTCATGTTCATATAGGTAACAGCCAAAAAATTAATGGCCTTCTTGTTGGTTGGATCCAACTCATACGCCTTAGTGAACCATACAATGGCTTCATTATAATTCCCTGAGGCCCCGTAGCAACTACCAAGATTTATCATAGCATCAATGAAGCGAGGATTTAAGTCAATCGATTTTTTAAAAATATCAATGGCTTCCACGAACCTTCCTTTATTGAAATAATAGGCACCTAAATTACTTAATGCAACACTATTGGAAGGGTTATACTGAAGTCCTTTTTGAAAATAAACCGCAGCACTATCCATCAAGTTGAGCTTATAAAACCCAACACCAATTTGTGTCCAACCATCTGAATATTCGGGAAAAATTGACACGGCTTTTTTTACCTCATCAATCCCT
>JBILUU010000010.1:0-19648 GCA_044370815.1 Bacteroidia bacterium | reverse complement strand
TCGAACGCCTTCCATTATATTTTTCTTAACGCCATTTTCACAAGGCCAACATCATTTTTTTAAACACCACACTAAAATAAAACATGTTAGCTATTTATTTCTAATGCAAACGCATTATTGGAATTCGGGTTTAATAAATCTTGAGCAAAAATAGCGCAACTACAAATTTTCATTGGGAGGATGCCGCTGCTGTCCCTTGCGCAATCAAAAATTTCATCATTCAAGGTCAACATTCCTTGTTCCTTCTTCAATCAACTTCATCATTCCTTGTTCCTTGTTCATTATTCACTATCCAATCAACTCAAACATTCCTAGTTCCTTCTTCAAATCAACTTCAACATTCCTTGTTCCTTGTTCATTATTCACTATTCAATCAACTTCATCATTCCTAGTTCCTTCTTCAAATCAACTTCATCATTCCTTGTTCCTTGTTCATTATTCACTATCCAATCAACTTCATCATTCCTTGTTCATTATTCATTCAACTTCAACATTCCTTGTTCCTTGTTCATTATTCAAATCAACCTTACCTCGCAGGCCAGAGGCCGAATCGTATCTTCACTGGCGGGACACGAGCGAGAGCATCGTTTACAAGTGCATCAAAATAAATCAATTGGTATCAAAAAACTTATTACTTTTGGTGCTCATCAGATATTAGAAATAACCCATTATGAGTCATCAATTATTAAAAGGAAAAAGAGGCATCATTACCGGTGCACTCGATAGCAATTCAATCGCTTGGAAAGTGGCTGAAAGGGCCTTTGAACAAGGTGCTACATTTACGCTAACCAATGCCCCAATTGCCATGCGCATGGGAGAAATAAATAAACTTGCAGAAAAATGCAATGCCAGCATTGTGCCTGCTGACGCTACCTCTATCAGCGACATTGAAAATTTATACGGAAAATCGATGGAAATTTTAGGTGGTAAAATTGATTTTGTTTTGCACTCCATTGGTATGTCTGTCAACATCAGAAAAAATGTGCCTTACCCCGAATCTAATTATGATTTTTTCAGCAAAGGAATTGATGTTAGCGCTATGTCGTTGCACAAAATGCTTAGTGTAGCCTACAAAATGGATGCAATCAACGATTGGGGTTCAGTGGTGGCATTATCATACATTGCCGCACAAAGGGCATACCCTTTTTACACAGACATGGCCGACATTAAAGCCATGCTCGAATCTATCTGCCGTACTTTCGGATATCACTATGGTATAAAAAACAAAGTACGTATCAACTCTGTTTCTCAGTCGCCTACAAAAACTACTGCGGGCACTGGTATTAAAGGTTTTGAGTCGTTTTATAATTTTGCCGATAAGCAATCGCCACTCGGAAATGCAAGTGCCGAAGCCTGTGCAGATTATTGCATCACACTCTTTAGCGATTTAACCAAAATGGTAACCATGCAAAATTTATATCATGATGGAGGCTATTCGAGTACTGGGATCTCGGCATCGCTCATGGAAGAATTTGATAAAGGCAACTCTTAACCAGAAAAATACATGTACGGCAAGTCCGCAATATTGTTTTGCTATATTGCCATCATCCTGCTTGCATTGGTGAATACATCCAATGCGCAAATACCCGTGTATAAGTATAGTTTCAAAACCGATTTCAGTATTCCTGTGGTTACAGGTAGCAGGGCCTACCGAAATACCTTTTCAGGTGTGATGTCTGTGAACCCTGCCTTTAATGTGCACTCGCCCTTTGGTGTGTATGCCACGGCAGGATTTAATTACCTGCAAAACAAAACAGCTAATAGTAAAAACTTCAACTTAGGAGTGCTAGAAGTAAAGCATCATATACTATCGCCCTACGCTGCTGTTGGCTATGAGTACTTCAATGGGGGTGATTTTTTTTGGCGAGCAGATTTTTCCTACAGACGTTCATTCGGAAGGTTCAGCCGCTCGCTTGTTCCCGACAGTGTTGCACAAGAACCCCAACTAACGCAGCAATTCAATGAATTCGCCATCAGCAGTTCCATCAGTTTTTATAGCGATGAACACCTTTCGTTTGGTTTCAATGTTGGCTATCATATACAACAATACACCTTTGACCCATTTCCTTATTATTTCGATACCGTAAACAACAACACAGGAAAAGAAGACATTAGCAATCGAAATAGTTTTATCACCTTTGGACTGGGATTTACATACCACTTTGCACCATTTAAAAAACAACCTATTAGAGAAAGCAAATGATGTGCTGATAAAATTCAGGCAATGCCATAACTTTTTAACATGATGTTTGTTTACCTTAAAACTCAACAATGAAGATTTACACTAAAACTGGCGACAAAGGTTTAACCTCACTCATAGGTGGCTCGCGTGTGCCCAAGAATCATATCCGTATCGAGGCCTATGGTACAGTAGATGAACTCAACTCATGGATTGGTTTAATAGCCGACCAAGTTAGCCATCAAGATACTGTTTTTGCGCTACGCGAAATACAAGACAGATTGTTTACCATAGGTTCAAACTTGGCCTCTGAACCCGATAAAAGCAAAATGAAAATACCCGATTTGTTAGAAAATGATGTTGAATTTTTAGAAAAACAAATCGATAGCATGAACGAGGTGTTACCCGAAATGCGATTCTTTATTTTACCCGGTGGACATATAACGGTGAGTAACTGCCATATTGCGCGTTGCGTATGTCGCAGGGCCGAAAGACATGTAATACATTTAAATGAAAATGAGTTTGTGCAAGAAACCATCATCAAATATCTAAATCGTTTGAGCGATTATTTGTTTGTATTAGCACGTTTTATAGGTCATCAAATGAATGTAAACGAAATTGCCTGGAAGCCACGGATGTAAATTTTTGGGGCGCATCCCTTAGCGAATGGAATAAAAATGTAGGAGAAATCTACTATGAAGGTAATTTAGTAAATAAAAAACAAATATTGGCGTAGTTCAAACAACAAATTTGTTTAAAAATTCACAATTCAAACATTCACCATTCACTATTCACCATTCACAATTCAAACATTCACCATTCACCATTCACAATTCAAACATTCACCATTCACCATTCACAATTCAAACATTCACAATTCAAACATTCACAATTCAAACATTCACCATTCAAACATTCACCATTCAAACATTCACCATTCAAACATTCACAATTCACCATTCAAATATTCACCATTCAACATTCACAATTCAAACATTCACCATTCAAACATTCACCATTCAAAAAAGATTCTACCTTCTTTGTTGTGGCATGCTTCTCATCATTTTTGCCATCTGCTCTTTATTACCCATCATTTTCATCATTTTTCTGGTGTCGTCAAATTGCTTGATCAGTTTATTTACTTCCTGAATATTGGTGCCACTACCTTTGGCAATGCGCAGTCTGCGTGAGCCATTAATCATATCAGGATTTTCTCTTTCCTCAGGTGTCATCGAATAAATAATGGCCTCTATTCCTTTAAAAGCATCATCGTTAATATCAACATCCTTCATGGCTTTGCCAATGCCCGGTATCATTCCTACCAAATCTTTGAGGTTACCCATTTTTTTAATCTGTTGCAACTGCCCCAAGAAATCGTTGAAATTGAATTGATTTTTAGCAATTTTCTTTTGAAGCTTTCTTGCTTCTTCAATATTAAACTGCTCTTGTGCACGTTCCACCAAGCTCACCACATCGCCCATTCCCAATATCCTGTCGGCCATCCTTTCAGGATAAAAAATATCCAGGGCTTCCATTTTCTCACCTGTACCTACAAACTTAATGGGCTTATCAACGGTGTATCTGATAGATAGCGCAGCACCACCGCGGGTATCACCATCTAATTTTGTCAGTACTACACCATCAAAGTTCAACCTATCGTTAAATGCTTTAGCTGTATTCACCGCATCTTGACCGGTCATTGAGTCAACTACAAAAAGAATTTCATCAGGGGTAACCGCATTTTTTACTGCCTCAATCTCATTCATCATTGCCTCGTCAACTGCTAAACGACCTGCTGTATCTATGATTACCACAGTATTTCCGTTTTCTTTCGCGTGTTTAATAGCTTTGGTGGCAATATCAATGGGGTTGGTATTATCAATATCGGCAAATACCGGAATTCCTAATTGTTCGCCAAGCACCTTTAGTTGATTTATCGCAGCCGGACGATAAACATCACAAGCAACTAGCAAAGGACGCTTACCTTTTTTGTTTTTCAAATAGTTAGCAAGCTTCCCCGAGAAGGTGGTTTTACCAGACCCCTGCAATCCACTCATCAAAATAATAGAGGGATTATTTTTGAGGTTTAACTCTTGCATACTGCCACCCATAAGCGCTGCCAGCTCATCGTGCACAATTTTAATCATCAACTGCCCAGGAGATAGGGCTGTAAGCACGTTGGCGCCAAGTGCTTTTTCTTTTACAGTTTCGGTAAATTGTTTTGCAATTTTAAAATTAACATCGGCATCTAATAGCGCCTTGCGCACTTCTTTGAGTGTTTCGGCAACATTGATTTCGGTAATTTGTCCGTGACCTTTTAGTATTTTAAACGCTCTGTCAAACTTATCACTTAAACTTTCGAACATGGTATTTGATTTTTTCGGGAATGCAAAATTAAATTTTATTCGATAACCATAGGTATTTTTTATTACCCAATGTACCCTTTATTGCAGATTAATTCAATGTTGATCATCATCATTGAGGAACGACAAGCAAACCTGAAGTTTTTTAATGATGTGTTTATTCAATTCAACCTCTTGATAAGGATGAACTGCATTAAAGGTATGATCAGCATCTTGTAGCAAACAAAGCCGCGACCCCTTGGCCCACTGATGCAGGGCATTGGCTTCATTTACCGAAACGGTATCATCAGCAGTTCCATGTATCACAAGCAATGGTTTATCCAATTTTTTGGCTGCTTTCCTAATGTAAAGGCGCTCCCTATTTTGATCAAAGTCTTCGTAAAACTGATAATGAAGTGGCATTAGTTGATTGGTGCGAGCATTGGGAATGTACGTAATGCCGTTTTTTTTCCATTCAAGAAATCCGTCAACCATGAATCTGCTTTCGAAGTCGGCCACCGATGCCCAGGTGATTACCTTTTTAACACGCACATCTTCTGCGGCCTTTATAATGCTGATGCCCCCGCCCCTACTATGTCCTATTAAAAAAATATTTTGTGCATCCAATTGATATTGTTCTGCATGTCGCTCCACCCAGTCAATAGTATCATGTAAATCTTGCAATTCAATACTAAAGTTATTGAGTGCAAAATGCTCTAGCTTGACAAAATCGGCAGGGTGCTCAGGTGAAGTGCCATTGTGAGAAAAGTTTAATCTTAAAAAAGCCATTCCTTGCGCTGCAAACCATGCTGCCACCTGCGGGAAATGCCCCCAATCTTTAAACCCTTTGAAGCCATGCGAAAAAATAATAACCGGTGCCTTACCTGCTGTTTCAGGTGTTATTAAACTCACCAATATTGGAAGTTGATGACTCGAGGATGAAATAATAATTTCGTAATGATTGCCCATGTATTTATTTTTAATTACTTTAACGCAAACAAACTGCAAGAGTTGCCGCAGAATTAGTTTATTTGTAATTCAATTTTAGCCATGTACAATTCTACACAATTTACAGCAGAATACAAGTTTGAACCTGAAAGACGCGGCATGCAGGCACAAATAGCGTTAACTGCCGATGGGTTTACTTTTAAAACGGCAGAGAGCCCGCAATGGCAATTCGTTAAAATGACAGAAATTGTAGGTATGCACACCTACAACAAACATAATGTAGTAATTAATTTTGGGGCCTTCCCTTATCAAAGTTTGACATGTAGAGATGAACAATTTTTAGCCGCACTAAAAGAAAATATGACATCCTACCCGATGGTAGCCAACTTATTTAAAGATCCCAAATCAACATTTGTAAAACTAATGGTTGTGCTGGGGGGCGGTATTATTGGCTTAATATTGCTAGCGTACTTCTTTCTGTTGCCTTGGATGGTGAAAATGGCAACCAACAATTTCCCGGCAGAGTATGAGCAAAAGCTTGGAAAAATAATGTTTGATCAGGTAAAGGCATCTGAAAAAACCGACTCTGTAAAATCGAAATTGTTAAACGATTTTTTCGACAGTTTATACTTTGAAAAGGAATACAAAGCTGAGATATTATGTGTGAGTAAAAAAGAAGTAAATGCCTATGCCATGCCGGGCGGCTATATTGTGGTATACGATGAAATTATCAATAAAATGAACAGCAGTGAAGAACTGGCTGGGCTGCTTGCCCATGAATACTCGCATATTACGTTAAAGCATACCCTAAAAAGCATCATCAATAAAATTGGATTAACTGCCCTTTTACAAATTATTTTTGGCGGAACTGATAGTGCCATTATAAGTGTGCTCAGCAATCAAACAAGCGAATTAGGACATTTGCAATACTCTCGTCAACTCGAAAAAGATGCTGATGAAAATGGCTTTAAATTAATGAAAAAACAACAACTTAATCCACGAGGCATGATTAGCTTGTTTGAAAGGCTAAAAGAAGTGTCTGATACCAATATTCCTGCCATATTAAGCACACATCCCCTGCCCGATGAGCGTATTAAGGAGATTGAAAATTTAATTCAGCATGACATTTATAAGCCCAAGAAAAATTTGGAATTAGATACTATTTTCACTTCCTTGAAAAGTCCCAAAACAAGTATCAAATAATCATTTTACCAAATATTTTTTAAGTTGTATTTACTTCAATTTAATCGCGTGTGATTGATTACATTACGAATAGTAAAACAATAAATTATCAACAATTTAATAACAACTTTTGAGGATAACTTAAAGGCATCACTCCGTGCAGCATTATTTAAAATCGTATTTTTGCACACTTGTTTAAAAATAGCATACAGTGACATTAATAAAATCAATTTCAGGAATAAGAGGTACGATAGGCGGCAAACCGGGAGAAGGACTTAGTCCAATTGACATCGTAAAATTTAGTTCGGCCTTTGCGTTGTGGATCAGAAATAAAAGCGCATCAAAAAACGTAAAAATTGTTGTAGGAAGAGATGCACGCATCTCCGGTGAAATGGTAAATCATCTTGTAGCGGGCTCCATCATGGGTTGCGGTGTTGATGTAATAGATTTAGGTTTAAGCACCACCCCAACTGTGGAAATGGCAGTTGCCCTTGAAAAAGCCGATGGCGGTATTGTGCTTACTGCAAGTCACAACCCCAAACAATGGAACGCACTTAAACTCCTCAACCATAAAGGCGAATTCATATCTGGGAAAGATGGTGAAGAGGTACTCGAAATTGCCGAAAAAGATCACATAGAATACAGTGAAGTACAAAATTTAGGTAAATATTATTTGATGGATGGCTACATGGCCAAGCACATCGAACATATTTTGGCGCTGCCCGCAGTAAATGTTGAGGCCATAAAAAGCAGAGACTTTAAGGTGGTGATTGACTGTGTAAACAGCACCGGTGGCATTGCTGTTCCTATGCTTTTAAAAGCGCTTGGAGTAACCCAGATTGTGGAACTATACTGCACACCTGATGGCAATTTCCCTCATAACCCCGAGCCATTGCCCGAGCACTTGCATGATATTTCAAAAGCAGTTTTGAAAAATAAAGCCCATTTAGGAATTGTGGTAGATCCAGATGTTGACCGACTTGCCTTGATTTCGGAAGATGGTGAAATGTTTGGGGAAGAGTATACCCTTGTGGCTGTTGCCGATTATATCCTAAGTCTTAAAAAAGGCAACACAGTGAGCAACTTGTCATCAACAAGAGCGCTCAGGGATATAACCGAAGCTGCCGGCTGCACCTATAACGCCTCGGCTGTTGGAGAGGTAAATGTGGTTGAAATGATGAAGGCCACCAATGCAGTTATTGGCGGTGAGGGAAATGGTGGAATCATTTATCCTGAATTACATTACGGAAGAGATGCCTTAGTAGGAATTGCCCTTTTTCTAAGCCATTTGGCGATTAACGGAAAAAGCACATCCATGCTTAGAAGCAAATATCCAAACTATCATATTTCAAAAAACAAGATTGAACTCAACAAAGAAATCAATCCCGATAAGGTGTTGAAAGATGTTCACGAAAAGTACAAAAAACAACCTATCAATACAGTTGATGGTGTTAAGATTGAATTTGACAAAGAATGGGTACATTTGAGAAAATCAAATACAGAGCCAATCATCAGAATTTACGCTGAAAGCAAGTCTCAAACAACTGCAGAAAATCTGGCCGAAAAAATAATCAGTGATATTAAAGAAATGATTAAAAAATAGTGCAATGATGTTGATATCTGCTTTTTTTCGTTATTTTGCCTAACGATTAACACCACAACAATGAAAATTTATTTTGATAACGCAGCTACAACACCTATCGACAAAGAGGTGCTTGATGTTATGCTGCCTATCCTCAACGATCAATTCGGCAATCCTTCCTCTATACATGCACACGGCCGCAAAACCCGTGCAATAGTAGAAAATGCAAGGAAATCTATTGCTAAATTGCTCAACTGCGCTCCTGCAGAAATATTTTTTACCTCCGGTGGTACTGAAGCCGATAATATGGCCATCATAGGCAGTGTAGATGATTTAGGAATCAAACACGTCATCACATCAGCCATTGAGCATCATGCTGTTGGACACACCCTGGAGCATCTCGAAAAAACAGGGAAAATAAAATTAAGCTTAGTTAATTTGCATCTAAATGGCGATGTTGATTTAACTCATTTAGAAGAACTATTGCGGAATAACAGCCGATCGCTGGTAACACTGATGCATGCCAACAATGAAATTGGTAACTTGCTCCCTCTCCAACAGGTTGGAGAATTGTGCAAGCAGTATGATGCCATTTTCCACTCAGATACTGTTCAAACCATGGGGCATTACAAGCATGATATGCAGCAGTTGCATGTGCACTTCATTACCGGAGCTGCGCATAAATTTCATGGCCCCAAGGGCATAGGTTTTTTATATGTTAATCATCAGGTAAAAATTAACCCTTTAATATACGGTGGTTCGCAAGAGCGTAACATGCGCGGTGGAACAGAAAATGTTTATGGAATAGCGGGCTTGGCCAAAGCCCTTGAATTGGCTTACGGTCACATGGAAGAACATCATGCCCATATACAAGGAATTAAAGATTACTTTATCGCTCGACTGAATGAAAGCATTCCGGGTGTTGGCTTCAATGGTAATTCAGCCGGAGATTCGCTTTACACTGTTTTAAATGTGTTGTTCCCAAAATCAGAAAATGCTGAAATGCTGTTGTTTAATTTAGACATCGCAGGTATTTCTGCCTCTGGCGGAAGCGCCTGTACCAGCGGAAGCAATCAAGGTTCACATGTGCTTAGAGGTATTAAATCAGATATGGAAAGACCGTCAGTAAGATTTTCTTTTTCGAAATACAATACCAAAGAAGAGGTTGACTATACCATTGAAAAACTCGCCACTTTACTTAAAATTAATACAACACAAACAGCTTCCTAATTCCTAACTTATGAATCGTCCTATTAGGGTTCTTATTGCCAAGGTTGGTTTAGATGGTCACGACCGCGGAGCCAAAATTATTGCCTCATTTTTAAGAGATGCGGGCATGGAGGTAATTTACACCGGACTCCGACAAACACCTGAAATGGTTGTAAATACAGCCCTACAGGAAGATGTTGATGCTATTGGCATAAGTATTTTGAGCGGTGCCCACAACACTGTTTTTCCAAAAATAATTAATCTGATGAAGGAAAAAGGACTGCATGATGTATTGCTTACAGGGGGTGGCATCATACCAGAAAACGACATGCAACAACTGATGCAACTTGGTGTGGGAAAGCTGTTTGCTCCAGGTACCGATACCAAAGAAATAATTGACTACATTACCAATTGGGTAAGCACTAACCGTAATTTTTAACTAAAAATTAACTTATGAGCTATCAAAATATTCTCCACGAAATTAGTCAAAGAACACTGTATATCACCATTAATCGTCCCGATAAATTAAATGCATTGAATACAGTTACTATCAGTGAATTAAACCATTTACTAGAGCGTAACAAGCATAATGATGATATTCAGGTGGTGATTATCACGGGTTCAGGACAAAAGGCCTTTGTGGCTGGTGCAGATATTTCTGAATTTGCCGAATTCAGTGGTGAGCAAGGCAGAATGTTGAGCAAAAACGGACATCAACTTTTATTCAATTACGTTGAAAACTATCCAAAGCCAGTGATTGCAGCGGTAAATGGATTTGCATTAGGTGGCGGATTTGAGTTAGCACTCAGCTGCCATATCAGAGTAGCTTCTGATAATGCCAAAATGGGATTTCCTGAAGTAACACTTGGTGTAATACCAGGTTATGGGGGAACGCAGCGCTTGGCGCAACTGGCCGGAAGAGGTAAGGCATTCGAATTAATTTTAACTGCCGATATGATAAAGGCAGAAGAGGCATTACAACTTGGTTTGCTTAATGCTGTAGTGCCACAGAGTGAGTTAATGAGCAAGGTGAATGAAATAGCTGAAAAAATCAAGAGTAAAAGTCCAGCGGCCATTAGTCATGCCATTGCAGCCATCAATGCCAACTATACCGATGGTGTTGATGGTTATGCTGTAGAAATAGATGAATTTGGAAAATGCTTTGAGCACGATGATTTCAAGGAAGGCACCAAAGCATTCATAGAAAAACGCAAGCCTTTGTTCAAAGGAACTGGGCAGCAAGCATAACGAATAAGTGGGGCTCTATTCTGGTGTTTTTGTGGATTAAAATTTTTTCACTGGCAAGTTGAGTTGAACCCAATTCATGAATTAAAAATATACTCAACTTCATTTTGCTTCAATCTCAAGCACTCTTTTTCATGAGTTGTGAGGTTGCGTAATTTTTTTTATATCTACCAGTGGGCTGCATGCAAGCGATGTTCGCGATATCTATGCAATTAAGTACAAACCTATTATAAATTTATAAAAGAAATACGAACTTCCAAATTAGAACTGAACCAATGGATGAGTTGTTTCAAAAGTAAAAACCCTGTTAAACTCTCGCATAACAGGATTCTTGAATTCAATTAATTGATATTTATTTCTTAGTTGGTCGGAAAGGAAATAACCAAAAAAGGAAAGGTTGTAATTTGCGCGTTTGAATCCACACACGCCCGGTACCTGAGAAACGACAAACAAAGCCTTCTCCCGAAAGGAAAAGCGATTTATAACCTCCAACACTTGAAATGGAATAATCCAATCCATCTGTGAATGCAACAATGTGTCCTGTGTCCACAACATAAGAACCATTTACATCAATAGGAATGATACCTCCGTATGAGTTGAACCAAACGTCACCTTTTCCTGTACATTTTATTAGGAAGAAATTTTCTCCTGAAAAAAATCCTTTTGTGAAACCCTGCCATTTAGATTGCACATCGATTTCAGAACCTGAAGCTACAAACGCTGAGTTTTGCAAAAAGATGGATTCATTATCTAAATAAACGTGATCAATATCGCCTGGAGAAGCAGGTGCGATTTGAATTTCAGCATTTCCGTTTTTTGCTGTAAACTCGTTGATAAACAAAGATTCTCCTGATAAAAAGCGTTTAAAACCACCTTTTAATTTTGTTTTCATTTCCATATTAGTGTCCATACCAGCCATAGCGGCAGCTTCCACCTTTACCATTTTTCCCGCAGGAACATTGATTGTTAAATATCCGAAATCTGGTTTACAATCGAATTTGAATTGCAATCCTTTAAATTCTGTTTCCATGCTTATCTTGGTTTAAGTTTTGGACTAAGTGATGAACCGAAAGAAGCAGAATTATGCGATTGAATCCAAACTCTTCCGGTTCCTTTAAATTTACAAACAAGACCTTCTCCACCGAGAATGGAACTTGCCCAACTTTTCCCAGCTTTCGTTAATGAAAAGGCTAAACTTTCTTCAAAAGCAACGATATGACCAGTATCAACAATGTGCTCACCGTCAACATCTATTGTGCAAATTGCTCCAAATGAATTGAAAATTACAGTTCCCTTTCCAGTTGCTTTTACCCAAAACATACTTTCTTTTGAAACCAAGTTTTTAAATCCTTGCCAGCTTGCATCAATATTCACGTTTTCGCTACATGCAACATAAGAACCACCTTGAATTACTAAAGATTCTCCATTCAGTTCTTTGCAATCCATGTCGCCCACGTGTGTTGTTCCCAACCATAATTTTCCACCTTCATCACCAGCAGTGTAGTGATTTAAGAAGAAATTTTCACCAGAAATAAGGCGTTTTATGCCTTTAATGATGCCACCAGATTTCTTCTGTTGTGTGCTTGTTGTCATTTTAATATTGTTGCTCATAGCAATCATGGAGCCGCCTTCAGCTATGATTTTTTGTCCTGGTCGCAAAGTAATTTCTGCGGCTGTAGCACCAGGTTTCAATGGAAATTTGACGTCAATGTCCATTCTTGAAACAGTATTTGATTGTTCTTCCATAGTTTATAAGTAACGATTTATCCAAGCAGTAAAGCTTGAGATATTTCTTGTTTGAAGATAAATTTTTCCGTTCCCGGTAACTTTCGTAACGAATCCTTCGCCACTTGTTATGCTACCAATAATTCCATTGGAAAGTTTCGGTATTAATTTCATCGTTGTTTCGTAGCCCACTAAATGTCCCGAATCGATAATGTATTCTCCTTTAATTTCTTTTTCAATGATACCACCGTAAGCTCCGAAGTAAACATTTCCATTTCCTGAAACTATCAATTTAAAAAGTCCTTCACGCGCGATAAAAGAGCCTAATCCAGCCCAACGAATTCCAAGTTTCACGCCTGGGTCAGAAGCCACGTAAGCGCCTCTTTCCAAACAGTAACTTCCACCGTTTAAGGTTTTACACTCCATATCGCCTGGTGTTGCTTGAACTAATGTCAAGCTCAACGTTTTCGAAGTATTGTTTGTGAAATGATTCACAAATAAGCTCTCGCCACCAAGGAATTTCTTAATCAATCCTTTGAATAAACCACCATTGAATTTGGCAGTCATGTCTAGTTCTGCCGACATGGTTGACATTGCGTCTGCTTCAGCTATAATAGTTTCGCCAGGAGCAAGTTCAACCCGAAGAAAGGCAAATGCTGGTTTTGCTTCTATTTTTACATTCATTTTAGTTGGTTAATGTGTTTTTTAAACGCTTTAAAATCTCCTTTGACAGGACGAATATAGTATTTTCTGTTTTCTAATAATTCATTTAAGTTCTGAATTCTTTCAGAAGTTGCAGGATGTGTAGAAATAAAAGAGGTGTAATCGTCCATTTTGCTTCCCGATTCTTTTTTCAGGGTGTTAAAGAATGAAATCATTCCTTTGGGATCAACGTGCGAATCGATAAGATAGTTCATGCCTATTTCATCGGCCTCTGTTTCGAAGGCTCTATCGTTAGAAAGAGAAGCCAAGTCACCACCAGCATTTATAATCGCTCCAGCTGCTGAATTGAAATCTCCAATTAGGGCAGAAACAATCACGTATAAACCTAAATTATTGATTACCCCGCGTATATGATGACGACAAGTTACGTGCGCCAATTCATGTCCGACAACTCCCAACACTTCTTCCCACGATTTTGCATGGTCAAGCAATCCTGTTTGAATCACCACTTTTCCACCAGGCAAAGCAAAGGCATTGATGGTTGCTTGTTTAATGAAATAAAATTCGACTTTGGTTCCTTCTTTTCTAACTTGGTCGATTAGTGGTTTTGCGGCTATCCGAAATTCCTGTTCCAAAGAATCGTTTTGAATGAATTCGTATTGATATTTCAAACTTTCGAAAAGTTTGTCTCCAATTTTTGCTTCCAATTCTATAGGCACTTTGTGCGCTAGGGCTTCTACAAAAGTCTCTTTCAATAAAAACAAGGAAATAATGATTGCAATCACGATTCCAAAACCTATCGAAGTTCCGATTGCAATTTTTCTTCTTGAACTTTTTATAGCAATTATTTGCGCATTAAGTTCAGGATATTCGTGAAAAACAGATTCTTTTAGAATCGCTTTTTGAGTGGTGTAGAAGGTTAATCCAATTTTGTTTGGATGTGCAAAGAAAATCAATTCTCGGTTGTTTCCACCGTGTGTAATTTGCAATAAATGAAAGTAAAATTCTACTTTTTGCGATTCGCTGGTAAACGTTATGCTAGAAGCATTGACTTTTATTTCGCCTGATTCGCGTTGGTTTCCGTTGCTGGAATCAATTAATATCCCTAAATAAGTTGTTGGTTTTGTGTTCACTTTTGCAAAGCTATTAAAATTTTTACTTCCATTTATTTTTTTTACTTAACTCAATTTCACTTTAGGTTCTCAAAGTAATTCATCAAATTGAGCCCCTTTATGTGTCATTATTTTCTGATTTGACTCTCAATTTGCAACCAATTAATAAAATTTTCAACATTTGTCTCATTGTTATATCGTCCGAAAATTGGCTACAGCTTGTCACTAATGAGGCATTCCATGCGATTATTTTCGAATTAAAAATAAAAATTACCAACTTGTGTATCTTTTTTATTTTTTTTGACTTATCTATTAAAGATTGGCACCTTGAAATATGAAAAATTTAACGGAAGAATATGAATGCATCATCAAAGCACAGCGTGATGCCAAGCAGTTTGAACCCCTATACGATAAACACTATGTAAGTATCTGGAAATTTATTTATAGCAGAGTTGAAGATAAAAAAGATGTGGCCGATTTGGTATCAAATGTTTTTGCTTCTGCACTTTTCAACATCAAAAAGTATATACCCATGGGCTATCCTTTTTCTTGTTGGCTTTATAAGATTGCGAATAATGAAATCAATCGCTACTATCAACGATCCAATAAAACTAGGCTTGTAAGTATTGAATCATCAGGCGTCAAACAAATGGCAGCTGAAACAGGAAAAGAATTCAGCGAATTCAATCAAGTGCTAGCAGTAGCCCTAAAATATCTCAATTTAGCTGAAATGGAATTGATACAACTGCGTTTTTTTGATGACAAATCATTTGCTGAGATAGCAAATATTTTAGATATCACGGAAAATAATGCAAAGGTTAAAACATACAGGGTGCTTGATAAACTTAAGCTGGCCTTCACAAATGTCAATAATTGAAAAATGGAAAAATATAAAATAGTTGAAAACATGTCTACTCCATCGGAAGAGGATATCAACGCTCAAAAAAACTTCTCACAAGTTAAACAAAAATCAATACGCATGAAACAGAAAAAAATTTTCAAAACAGGTATGATCATTGTATCGGCCTGCGCAGCAATCATTGCTGCTGTTGTGATGTTGAACAACAAACCAATTGAAAGTACGCCTGTGATCGTAGAAAAACTCAAGATTGAAGGCATACCATTTACCGGTTTCGAAATCAATACTGAGAGGGATACCTTTTTTGTTAGCAACAATGGTTCTTTGATTGCTGTTCCTAAAAACGCCTTTATTGATAGTGCAGGAAATGTAGTAAAAGGTAAAGTTGAATTGAGCTATCGCGAGTTTCATCACCCTGCCGAAATCATTCTTTCTCGCATACCAATGACTTATGATTCAGCAGGCACTCGGTATCATTTTGAATCAGCCGGTATGTTTGAAATTGCAGCTAATCAGGAGGGAAAAAAATTACGCATTGCACAAGGTAAATCAATCGATGTAAAACTAGCTTCACTTGATACAGCCACTAGTAAATTCAATCAATATTATATGGCTAATGTAAATGAAAGGTGGCAATACCTTAATAAGGATGTGCTTTGGAGAATGCCCGATGATATTGCTCAACCCGCTGCCGCTGATACACAAAAATATGTACAAGCTAAGTTGTATAACGAAAATAAACAACAGTTTCATATTCTTGCTGATATGACTGAATTTCCAGAGTTAAGTCGGTTAAACGATGTCTTATTTGAAATATCAGACAGAGAAAAAAATTTTAAGCCAAGTCCCTATGACACCTATTGGGATTTTATTGAGCTTGATCGCTCAGATGTGTTTGGCGAATATAAATTAACCTTATACCGAGGCAAAGAAAAAACAGTGGTACTTACAAAGCCGGTTGTTACAAGTATGAATGATTTGATAGATAAAAATATCGACAGCGAGGCCTTCGATTATCGTAACACCTACTACGGATACTCCCCTTCACGGAGGTATTTAACTAAAAAGTTGCTTGCAGAACAAACTGTGGCTGCCGCCATGATGGAGAGGTATAGCAAGATGATTGAAAGCCAGCCCAATTTGAGTGATATCCCAATGTCATCGTCTAACTATGTATACCGAACCTTTCAGGTAAATAGTCTCGGAATTTATAATTCAGATTGCCCCGAAATGTTGCCACAACCAGCACGATTGGCCGTAAGCTTCAAATATCCCAATGGGAAAGCCGTTAATGTGGCAAACGTGTTTCTTGTTGAGCATAAAAGAAATGCTGTTTTTACATTTTACCAAGGTGATGATATTCAATATAATCCCGAGAAAGAAAACTCTCTAGTAATTATTACAGATAATGATGAAATAGGTTTGGTGCCAAAAGGTAAGATTGGCGAGATAAAAGGAACCACAAATAGACTTACATTTGTTCCTGAATTTACTGAAAGTAATTCGGGGAAACTTGAAGCGCTTTTGAAAGCACTATGAAAATATTAACTGCCATATTATCATTACTTTTTGTTTCAAAGGGCATTTGTATTGCACAAAAAAAAAATGATGATATCCCTAAACTCATTATTACGGGGCTTCCTGACAATGAGTATGAGATTACGCCAAAGGACTATTATCTATTTAAAGGCTGCATCAATCAAATACAAATAGAAGCCAAAGATACCTCCCGAATTGCTGAAATAACACTCAGCAATGGTGTCATTAAAAGAAAGGGCGCTACAAATTATTACGAAATAACTGAACTTAAAGCAGGTATAACCTTGTTATCAATTTATGAAAAAGACCCCCGCGGCAAAAAAGTAATTGTAAAAAATAAACAGTACCGCGTAACTGATTATCCAAGATTGAAATATGCAGGTGTAAGGTGCGACTCTGCAATATCAAGCTTTATGCTTTGTGGAGGTCTTTTTATGGCTGAGGATAAGGAAACAAAAATGCGTATTCCGGTAATGAGTTTTAAAATGGATATTATGGAGAATAACCGTCTTATCACTGATAGTACCTTTTCAAACAAACTCAACAAATCGATGAGAAAATATGTATCGGGATTGCAAACAGGCAGTCTTGTTTATTTAACCGATATCAAATATAAACTGCCTGATCAATCGATTTACACCGTTCCGATTTTTAGGTTGTTCATTGTTAACAAACAGGGGCAAACAATTGGCTTTTAATTGATTCATGGAACATTCAAATAAAATAAATTCATTTAGCAAAGCAGTGCTTTTATTCTTAGTGATAGGCATTTTACTTAGTATTTCGGTATTATATGCTTGTCAATTTGGTGATGAAAAAATCATCTTCAAAGAAATAAACCCAAAAAAAGAAATGATATTGATGAATTGGAAAGACGCCAAAGGCAAGCCCATCAGAAGCCTTGAACAACTGATCAATTATCATCACCAAAAGTCATTTAAAACTATCTTAGCCATGAATGGAGGCATGTATACAAGAGATTTAAACCCGCAAGGTCTCTATATCGAAAACCATGAACTGCTTGCACCAATTGACACAGGAAGCGGAGATGGTAATTTTTATTTGAAGCCCAACGGAGTTTTTTATTTGACCAAAAATAACGAGGCGGCAATATGCGCCACCGAGGATTTTAAATTTGATTCATCCATCAATTTTGCAACACAATCGGGCCCCATGCTCTTGCATAATGGCATAATACATCATGAATTTAAAAAAGGTTCCGTTAATGTGCATATCAGAAATGGGGTTGGCATTTTACCCGATAAATCTGTCATTTTTGCCATCTCCTCAACCCCCATAAACCTCTATGATTTTGCTGATTTTTTTCAATCAAAAGGTTGCAAAGAAGCGCTTTACCTTGATGGCTTTGTTTCAAGAATGTATCTCCCCGAAAAAAATTATGCGCAAATTGATGGCAATTTTGGTGTAATGATTTCTGTTGTAAAACCCCAGTAAATAGCTCATTGAGCGCCAACAATGATCAATTGCATTGAAAAACAAAAAATTGCCTGTGATTAAAACGGCTAAATGGTTATTTTTGAGTTTTACGAATTTATGAAAAAGAAAACTACACTGACCAAAGATCAGACAAATCAATTGATGACTATTTTACAGGAGCGATTCGAAAAAAACAGGCATCGGCATGCAGCAATGGAATGGAGCAAAATCGCTGAAAAGCTACTGCAGCAACCAAATAAATTACTTGCTCTTCACGCGATGGAAGCAACAGGTGGTGAACCTGATGTGCTTTGGTACAACAAAGATACCCGTGAGTATACTTTTGTAGATTGTGCAAAAGAAAGTCCTGTAGGAAGAAGGAGCTTATGCTATGATGACGCTGCGCTCAACGCACGAAAAGAAAACAAACCCAAAGCTAGTGCACTGGGCATGTCGAATACAATGGGGATTGAACTATTGAATGAAGAACAATACCGTGCGCTGCAGCAATTAGGGCCTTTTGATCTTAAAACATCTTCATGGCTTTGCACCCCCGAAAAAATCAGAAAACTAGGTGGTGCAATTTTTGGCGACTGTCGATTCGATACTGTTTTCATATACCATAATGGTGCTGAATCATATTATGCAGCAAGGGGTTTCAGAGGCTTTCTGATCGTTTAGATGAAAAAATTGATGTGTTAACCTTACATTTTCTTAACCTAGGTCAAGTATTCACATCACTTTATTTCGGTTCTTTGCACATCATTTAATACTTAAAACTATGCAAACAAACAAATGGGTATTAGACCCTACACACAGTGAAATTCTTTTTAAGGTTAAGCACCTAATGATTACCAATGTAAAAGGAGAATTTAGGAAAATACACGCTGAGCTCACATCCCTTGATAATGATTTCAACAAGGCTACGGTTCATGTATCTATTGATGCAGGCTCAGTTTTTACCAATGAAGAAAACCGCGACAATCATCTTAAAGGTGCTGATTTTTTTGATGTAGAAAACCACAAAGAAATTACCTTTAAAAGCACCGCATTTAATCAGATAAACAATGAGCATTTTCAACTTAAAGGCATGCTCAACATCAAAGGAGTAAGTAAGGAAATTAGTTTAGATGTGGAGTTTGGGGGCATCAACAAAGATCCTTGGGGTAATGAAAAAGCAGGGTTTTCAGTTAGCGGAAAAATCAATCGTAAGGATTTTGGTTTAAATTGGAATGCAGCGCTTGAAACCGGTGGTGTGCTTGTGAGTGATGAAGTAAAAATTAATGCCGAAATACAATTTGTAAAGCAGTCTTAACAATAACAATTAGAAAGAGATAGCTCGGAAATTAAACACTTACTTTCTGAGCTATTTTTTTTTCAACATATTGATTAACCAAAATTCATAATTACAAAATTATATCAATTGCATTTATCCCAAATTCCGCATTAGAAAATGCGGAATCGCTAAAACAGCTGTAATTCAATCCATTGGTTCAATGGATTGAAAACACCTGCTAAGCGGGATTGTCCTCATAAAATCACTAGTGCGTTACATGCGTAACTTCTACTGATTAATTCGGGTTTATTTTTTAGTCCAACTTATAACCCAAAATTACTTATTTCAAA
>JBILUU010000189.1:0-5946 GCA_044370815.1 Bacteroidia bacterium | reverse complement strand
TATCTTTTATCATCATCGTAGATAAAAATATCTAGAGGTATACTCGATAATACAGACTCATAAAATATCTTTTGAACTTCAATATCCTTACCTTTTTGGATTACCTCTTCTGCCCTTTCTTTTATCCCAGATTACGCAGTAGATATTTTCATTGATAAATCAAGTGGGTAATCCCATAACCCCACGAACCATTTTCTTCGTTTCTTTGTTAGCGCAATTTTGAGCTTAAGGGTGTCACCTACTTTTTCAAAATAAGCTCCAATTGCAAAGGTTCTATAACGCAATGTTGATAATGTTTTCTGCGTTTTTTCTTGAAGTACGAATATTCTGAAAATCGACATCAAATTGTACGCGATCATTGAAAAAAGTAATGCAGCTTCAGTCGGATAAAACTCTTTTAAATTAAAACTATCTGCTCCAAAGTCCGCTTTTAGTTCTTTAATTCTATTTTCTGCATCGCCACGCTGACGGTAGTTTCTCCATACATCTGTAGCTGCATATTCATTGTTGGTTATATATGCTGAATAGCGATAGTTTCTATGAATTTCATCTTCGGGAAACAAACTCAATGTTCTGCCCGCTGCTTCAGGTCTTTCGCTTATTTTTTGCCTAACAACAACTATTCTTCTTGATTTTTGCCAAGAATCGGCTTGATATTTTTTATCGCAAATTTCAATTCCATTGTCTACCTGTAACCAAAAGTCTTGTTTGTCAATAAGGTGTTGAATTGGGTGTGTAAACTTTGCCGCAACGATATATTTGAGTTGTTTTTGCTCCAAATAATCCATGATGTCTTTTGAACCCAAATTCCGCATTAGAAAATGCGTTATCTAGGACAAACACAATTGGTATAAATTACAGCAACAAAAAGCGGCTTCTCAAATCACTGAGAAGCCGCTGAATACATTACTCAATGTGCTATCTAAGATCAAACTTAATAGGCAAATTATATTTTACCGCTACAGGTCGTCCGTTGTGCATACCTGTGCTCCAGGCAGGCATGTTGGCAATCACACGCATAGCTTCTTCCTCCAAATCTTTGCCACCTTTTACACCTCTTACAATATGTAGCATAACTGCTTTACCAGTGGCATCAATTACAAATCCAACATAAACAGTTCCTTTTACCCCATTTTCTTTAGCCATTGGGGGGTAGTTGATATTTTTCTGTAAATATTTAAGCAAAGCTTCATCGCCACCCGGGAAAACAGGCATCACCTCGGCATAAATTACTGGTTCGGTATTTACCACAACAGTTTGTTCACCTGTTTGCCCTGATGTTTTGCTGTTATCTCCTGTGCCGGTATCACCTCCGGTATTGGTGTTAGATGGGTTCACAATTTTGTCATTGGTATTTACATTCACAGCAGTTTTATCATCTGATGCAATCATTGAGTTATTGTTCTGAGCTGCTGCCGGCTTTTCAACCTTCTCAACCGGAGGTGGAAGCTCTTCTTTCTTCAATTCCATAACCGGTGGAGTTAGGTCGTAAGTAATGATAACAGGATCGGTAGGTGGCACTTCAAATTGTTCTTCTGCATTTTGTTTGGTGATGAATGCTGCGATGAGGAAAGCACATGTAAATAAGGCGCAGCTAAATAGGAGTGCCATAAAAAGATGCTGATTGTAATCTCTTCTGATGACAAAGGCACCATACTCATGATTTCTGTTTTGAAAAACGATGTTGTTACGTCCAAAATCGGTAACATCGTTCCAGTTTTTGTGGTTAAAAAAATTTGCTGACATGACTGTAAAAGATTAAAGGTGAGTAAAAAAAATGATGCAATCGCTGCATGAAAACTTAGTAGAGTTTATTTCATTGACCTTGTTTTATCTTTAGATGCAGTAAATTTTATTTTTCCATAAACGCTGTTTTATTTTTTTTACGAAATTATTTCAAGAAGGGTTCATTTTGTTTGATAACGAGATACCAAAAGCATTATTGTTTGATTGTACAATTTGATTTCATTCAGCTTAAAATCTCACATGTGCACAAGGATGCATGCAACATGTTTAAACTATTTATGTATATCTTTGTTACTTAAAAAAATAAAATTCAAACAAATATCATGACACTAAAAAAAGGCGATCAAGCACCAGATTTCAAGCTATACAGCAGCGATAAAAAAGAAATTAGTTTAGCTGACTTTAATGGCAAAAATTTAATTATACATTTTTTTCCGGCCGCATTCACAGGCGTTTGTACCACACAATTGTGCACGTTAAGAGATGCCATCACCCTGTATCATAATGACACTACCGATGTCATTGCTATCTCAGTTGACTCACTGTTTACCTTAGCCAAATTTAAAGAAGATCAGCAACTAAATTTTACCTTGTTGAGTGATTTTAACAAGGTTACTTGCCAAGCTTACGGTGCCTATTATTCAGAGTTTGTATTTGGGATGAAAGGCGTTGCGCGTAGAGCGGCATTTGTGGTAGACAAAACAGGTACTATACAATATGCAGAGGTGTTAGAATCGGCCGGTGACCTGCCTAATTTTGAAGCGATTAATACTGTTTTAGCATCGCTATAATAGTTGATTACTCAGTAAAAAAGCCCAATGTTTTGCATTGGGCTTTTTCTTTTTCTCTAAAGCAGTGTATCAATTACTTGGTGAACTTGATGTTTGTGATTATTTCATCGCCTTTGCTTCAGCAATTAACTTATCGTTATTTTTAACGTAAGCATCATCTTTATCTTTTAATGCTAGTGCCTTTGATTTTTCGGCAGTTTCAATAGCGCCTTTGGCATCCTTCAGCTTCAGCTGAATTTTGGCTTTTAAATGCCAAACCCAATAGGCATCAGGAGTTAATTCAGTGGCCTTGTTTACCCACTCTAAAGCTTGCTTAATATCCTTATTGTTATCGTAGTAATAACTCGCAGCATTATAGTATGGCCTTCTATCGTATGGAGCCATTACTGTTTCGATGTTCTTCATAATTTTAGCATCAACCTCTGTGCTGATGGTAAATGCTACTCTGGTTTTTTCCCACTGCATTTCTACGTTACATACGGAGTAAGTAATATCGGCAAAATTGATGGTAAACGTTTCAACCTTGTTGGGCAGTTGTGTTACCTTTTCGGTAATGCGCAATACTTCATTTTCTTTTTTATAGCTTGCTACATCACCTCCCAAGGTTAAGTCTTTATAAAACATGATTTCCCATGTTTCTGCACCCGGTATTGTGTATATGGCATAAGTTCCGGCAGGTATTGCATTGCCCTCAATTTTTGTATCTTCTCCAATGGTAATTTTGGTAGAGGCATTGGCACCTGTTCTCCACATTTTACCATAAGGAACAACATCGCCAAATATCACACGATTTTTAACACTCGGACGGCTATATTCTAAACTCAACTCACCAATCCCAAAATTTTGTTTGATGGTTTGCAGAGGACTCGGAGCTGGTGTTTTAAGCGTTTGCGCATTGGTACTGCTTATTGAAAATGAAATAGCCAGTACAAGAGGTAAAAATAATTTTTTGAATACTTTCATAAGGTAGAGTTTTAAGATTGAGGATGGCAAATTTAAACTTTTATTTGATAACGAGGGCAAAACTGCTGAGGAATATGATATCAGACAGCCATTTCATTAACTGCCAATACCAAGCGATCGAGCTCAATGGTAGTGGTATATACATTAGGGGTAATCCTGCAACCATGCACCCCTGCTCCATCAATTGCCACTGTCCAAATTTGATACTTTTTCAAGAGTGTTTCAGCCATTAATGATGGCTTCATTCCTTGTATACCAACGTTTGCAATTCCACAGCTGCGCTCTGGGGAAATAGGCGTGTTGATGATTACCTTTTTGTTATTGCTCAATTTGTTTGTCCAATATTGCGCAAGAAACCTTAATCTTTCTTCCTTTCGTGACGGACCAATCTTATTATAAAATTCAATGGCAAAAGGAATCGTTAACTCGGTATGCATGGGGTGTGTTCCGGTGTGATTTAATTTCCTAATATCATTTTGAGGGTATCCCGACTCGCTAAACAAGGGCCACAACTCTTCAATATTATTTTTTTGCACATACAACATTCCCGCTCCTAAAGGAACACTGAGCCATTTGTGCAAACTGCTTGCATAGTAATCGCAATTTAAATCGCTTATTTTAAATTGAAAATGTGCTATGGCGTGCGCCCCATCAACAAGTACTTTCACATCTTTGCTATGTGCCATATCGCAAATTTTCTTCACTGGTAATATTTGACCGGTAATATTAATCATGTGCGATATCATGATCAATCTTGTTTTAGCGGTAATTTGCTGCTGATACAATTCAATAAGTTCTTCATCATTTTTGGGATGATTAGGAACCGAAACTACTTTGTTGATGATGCCATAACGCTTTGCTTGTTGTTTAAACATATCAATCATGGCACCGTAATCTTGCTCAGCAAAAATCACTTCATCGCCTGCCTTCCAATCGATGCCACATATTACGGTATCGATGGCCTCTGTAGTGTTACGCGTGATTATCAGTTCCTCTTTATCGCAACCAACTAATGCTGCTAATTGCTCGCGCACCATTATTTTATCATCAGCCATTTTGGTTCTTTTATAATAGGAAGCCTCCTGATTCATCATCTTCAGCTGCTTGATATATTCATTCAATATGGGTTCAGGCATTAAGTTATAATAGCCATTTTCAAGATTTATATAATCGGTTTTTAATTGATACCGATTACGCATACTTACCCAAAATTCATCGTCCGAAATATTTTTTGCAAAAAGTTCGGTTCCGTTTTCAGCGAATAATTTTTCAAAAGCAAGAGGGATGGCCAATCCTGCAAAAGAAAAGGTTTTAATAAAGTTTCTTTTATTCATGAATAGGTTGCTGTTATTATAAATACTCTTTTAAATAAGGTTGCATCTCAGTTTCAATGTCCTTTCTTAATTGCATCAATTTTTTTGCATAATGTTCAAGATGTTTTTCTTTTTCGGTCATCGGTGTCCACTCCTTTACCGCGCGTGGTTTGCCATCTTGATCTACGGCAACAAAAACAATCACGCAATGGGTGGTTTTATTGAATTCAAACTCAGAAATCTTTCGCGAATAAACATCAACAGCAATATGTATACTTGTTTTGCCGGTGTAAATTACTTTGGCTACAAGACGAACCAAATTGCCAATTTGAATTGGCTTATAAAATCTTATTCCTCCGGCATAAATGGTTACGCAATAACCCTCGGCCCATGATGAGGCGCATGCGAAAGCAGTTTGATCGATCCATTTCATAACGGCTCCACCATGCACCTTTCCGCCAAAATTTACGTCTGAAGGTTCGCTGATAAATTGAAATACAATTTTATTTTCCATAGTTGTTGATGCTATTTTTTTATTTTTTATAAATGATAGATTTGTGTGGGCATAGCTTTTATGCAAGCAGAATTATTAGTGCACTTAACTTTGGTAAATACTGATGTGAATGAAGCAATAATCCAAATTTGTTATCGTGCATTTTTACCAAACTTCTTTCGGATCGGCATTTACTAATGTATAATTCAACGATAGCTGTCTGCGAAAAAAAAATCGCGAATGAAATATAGTGGTGCACATAAGATAGTTTAGATTGAAATGTAAAAACGTTTAAAGGTAAAAATTAAATTGTTTGTTACTCAAAATGGATATCCATTTTTTGGCGCTGTAAAAAACTACCTTTCTTGCTTCATTGATTAATTTATCATTATCAGTTATCAGTTATCATTTGTTCCATCTAATACGGATACGGTTTCTGTCATAGTCCAACAAATTGAATTATAACAGCTACTCTACAGGCATTATACCAAAAACTCATAGACTAATTTATCCCAAATTCCGCACTAGAAAATGCGGAATCGCTAAAACAGCTGTAATTCAATCCATTGGTTCAATGGATTGAAAACACCTGCTAAGCGGGATTGCCCTCATAAAATCACTAGTGCGTTACATACGTAAC
>JBILUU010000009.1:0-19720 GCA_044370815.1 Bacteroidia bacterium | reverse complement strand
AGCAATATTAAAGCACACAAAGGATATGCTGATACTAATAATTTTGAAGGAGCGTGGGTCAGTTATGCCAACCTTCACCCCGAATTACCTACTGCAGCCATTTCATTTTGGGCGCAAGTAAATCCTATAAACAGCGGCAAAGAATGTAATAAAAAGAACGCCTTTGTTGTGAGCGAAGATTTGCCCGAATACTGCTACATTCAAAATCAAAAAGGTGATGTGTTGCAAAGAAATTTCATCAGTCCAATAATTCCTATAAGTGAATTGCAATGCGATTTTAAAACACAATCGATGTATGTTGATTCTCTTTTAAGCGCAATGAAAAGACCACTGCAAATGATCAATGAAAACGGTGAAGTATTTCGATTATATGAAGAAAAGGTATTGAATGCTGATAAGCGCCTTGTGCAACATAAAAAGAAATATGCTGATTTAAACTTCAATCAATTTCAAGCAGCTTTGAGAATGGAAAGAGAACTGGCATTTAAAAATGCTTTCATGCAAAAGCCGGCCCTGTCAAATTGCTTGTATTCGGTATTTGCCATTGATGGACAAAATGAATATCGGCACGACTACGCAATCATGCGCAAAATTAATTCGAAAATTAATAATCAATATTATGCAACCCCTGATTTTTATCCTCGCTACCCATACAATTGGAAAGATTGGCAAGGGCCGTGGCATGGACTCAAATGGTTGGAAATTGCGCGCAAGACAGAAATAAATTTGGGAGATCAACTTTTCTCGCCATTTGTTGCTGCCGGTTGGGATAGCATAGAGGTTAATAATATAAGACCTGCGCAATGGCTTGGACTACTTAAAATTTTAGGTGCCTTAGGTGCTGAATTTTACTACACAGGATTTTTTAATACTGGCAAACCCTTTGCTATTCCTAAAAATTATATTTGGCAAGCGGCTATGCCCTCTTATGCGCAAGGTGTAACAAGTTTTTACGAAGATATCCTCAGAAATAGTAAAATCATTGGCGAAGATTTAATTCAATATCCCGAGTACGATGTCCCGACTGTAATTAGAAAAAGTAATGTTGAAAGAAAATGGATTATCGCATGCTCATGGCAAACCGGTTCTAACCTAAATGAGGGAGTATCAGAATACAAACTTGTTGATGTTGATTTAGGACACAAGCAAATAAAAGTTAAGGCAAGAAGGCAAGGAAGCGTTTATGTGTATAGCGAAGAAAATACCTCTCCCATTTGCTACCAACTCGATGCATGGCACGAATACAAACACCCGTGGCATTGGCGTAAGAACATCATTTTAGATGCAGAATTATATGCCAATCAAATTAATACCTATAATTACGTAGACAAGGATTTTAGCGAAGCTATTTCAGCTGCTCTAATCACAAATGAGCTAACCCTACCATTTAAATTTCATGGCTTGCCAAGTAAAATTGAAAACGTTCTGTTAAAGGTCAAATCTACTGTGACAAACGCACAATTAGAGCTCTATTTAGACGATGTGCACATCGGTTCCTGTCGCATACAAAATAAAAGTAAATTTACAGACCAGACAATTATGCTAAAACAAGCTGGTTTTGACTTAAAAAATGGGTGGCACCATCTACGTGTACAAACAAATAACTCGGCTGTCTTGCTTGATTGTTTAGAAATTGTATTAAGCCCGAATAATTGATTAGAAAAAAAACGGATAAAAACGTCCTGAACTAAATTCGTAAGTGGGCATTGGAACTTTTAAAAATCCTATGGTTTTAAATATACGCTGTAGGTACTTATTTTTGGTTTTAATGCGCCACAAGTTGATATCGAGGGAAGCATAAAACTCACGTTCGCGTTTAACTATGCTGTAATCGTAGCTCACACCCATACTTTGCCATATATTATCGTTTCCGCCATACATGCCTTTTGCACCATAACCAAAAGATACCGCTAGCCATGGGGGTAGTGTTTTACAAGATGCAAAAATATCAGCAGGTGTAATTGATAACCAATAGGTTTGTCCATTGTAATCTTTCATCAACCTTTGTGCAAATCCGCTGCCCAACACATTGGGTCGTGATGATGCATAAGGTGAGGCCTGTGCGCTGAATTTCAACATCATGATTTGCTTACCAAAAAGCTGTTGCTGACCGGCTGCTAAAAGATATCCTGCTGTATTGGCTGCCATGTCGCCCATAGAAAACCCCCAACCTCGAGAAAAACCATCTAGCACCTCTATACCGGATAAAAAAACAAATCCCAATGAACCGCCCAACCATATGCACTTGGTTTGCTTCACACCTGCCCATTTCATTGATTCCATGCCAATTAATCCCAAGTAATAGCCAGAGAATGCATGTCCCATTTTATCCACCTGCAACCATTCCTTATCATCATTAAAAAAATGGAAATGATCACGAGGATAATCCTTGTACCAAAGTTCATTCAGGCCAATCATACTTGAGGCAAAAACACCTGTTTCTATGGCTAATGCAGTTCTTAACCTGCACCTATTAAAGACAATACTATCAGAAGTTTGTGCATACGCATGAGTCATTGCTATTAGAAACATAGCAATTGATTTCAACGATTTTACTGTACAAACTTTCATGCGCTAATTGATGATTAATTTTTTTTTATACTTTTATACCTTCATTTAAATCAACACAAATGTCAAAAAATTATCTAAAATCTACTGCAATGATAGTACTTTTCATCATTGCTTTTTCAAAGGTTAAAGCTCAAGAAGGTTTACCAATATACATGACTCAGGAAGAACTGCAGCAAATGCCATTTCTCAACTACAATTACAATAATGGTAGATCGTTAACCAACCCTCCTACTCTTCCTATAAGAACTGCAGGTGAATGGGAAGAGGTACAAACACTATTGATTACCTGGACAGGATTTCCAACCATACTCACCCAAATTGTGGATGCCGCGCAAGAGGAATGCGAAGTGCTAATTACCTGTGCTGACTCCAATCAAGTTAAAAACACACTCACAAGTGCAGGTGTTCCTCTAACAAACATAAGATATTTAGAAGTTGGATTCAACAGTATATGGCAACGCGACTATAGCGCACATACCGCATACTTAAATGATGTTGACTCTTTGGTAATGACAGAGTGGATCTACAATCGTCCTACAAGACCTTTGGATGATGCCATGCCAGTTGAACAAATGAACTACAAGGGGATTACCCTATACAGCACAACACAGGCTCCAAACGACCTAGTAAACACAGGTGGAAATTGGATGGTTGACGGATTCGGAACTGCCTTTGCATCCAAACTTATTTTAGAAGAAAATCAAGCAGGAAATGCTTATAATGTAACAGCTAAAACAGAAGCTGATGTTGACAGTATCGTGAAGAAGTTTCATGGTGTTAACAGATATATCAAAATGGATGCATTACCATATGATGGCATTAATCATATTGATATGCATATGAAATTATTGGATGAAGAAACTTTGCTTGTTGGTGAGTTTCCTCAGGGGATATCAGATGGTCCTCAAATTGAAGCCAACCTTCAATTCGTGTTGAGTAATTTCAACTCGGTTTACGGCACTCCCTACAAGGTAATTAGAATTCCTATGCCTTCGAGCACATCAGGTGCTTTTCCGGGTTCTCCATTTGGAAATGGAGCTTACAGAACATTCACCAATAGTGTGTTTATCAATAAAACATTAATTGTTCCCTATTTTCGTCAACAATTTGACACAACTGCTGAAAGAATATACAAGACTGCTTTGCCAGGATATAAAATTGTTGGGATTGATTGTGATAACTCAGGCGCCAACATTATTTCTCAGAGCGGAGCAATTCATTGTATAACCAATACAATAGGCGTAAATAATCCATTACTAATTAGTCATCAGCCACTCCCAAATACCAATGATTCAACCAATCCTTATCAGGTAGATGCACTGATTAAACACAGAGCGGGTATTGCAAATGCATCCGTTTATTATACAATTGATACCACGGCTGGCTATCAATCGGTGCCTATGACCTTGAGCAATCCAACTACAGATACATGGACAGGATTTATCCCAGCTCAACCTGGTGGATCAACGGTTTATTATTACATAGATGCAACTGCCAATTCAGGAAAGCATCAAGTAAGACCCATTACCGCCCCCGATGGTTTTTGGAAATTTAATGTTGGTTTAACTACCGGCATCAGTTCTTTAGCAAACAATTTTCAAATCAAAGATATCTTTCCAAATCCCGGAAACGCTATCTCTTGCATTCCTGTTGTAAGCAACATTAGTACCCAGCTAAATGTAACAATGTATGATATAGCAGGCAGAGCAGTTAGAGAATTATTTAATGGAAACATACAAAGCGGTACAAAAAACCTTTTTGTGAATTGCGCTGAGTTTGAAGCTGGTGTTTACAATTTAGTGTTTACTACCGAAAGCGGTCAATACTCAAAAAAACTATGCATTAAATAGCAGAAAAGCTGTTTAACACGTTTACCATCACCTATGTATAAAGTAATTAAGTGGTTTCTTTTTAAACTAAATCCTGAACGTGCTCATCATTTTACAGTAGGAATTTTTAAGATATTATTCAGCATACCCGGATTTTCAGCCATTTGTCAACGTATTTTTACTCCTCACAATATCAGTAATGGGGTGCATGTATTTGGCTTGCATTTTAGCAATCCCGTTGGCCTTGCAGCCGGTTTTGACAAGGATGCAAAACTGTATGAAGAGCTCTCACATTTTGGTTTTGGTTTCATTGAAATTGGAACAGTTACTCCTCTGCCACAGCCTGGTAATGAAAAACCAAGAATGTTTAGATTGCCTAAAGATGAAGCCCTTTTAAACAGAATGGGGTTTAATAATGAAGGCGCAACTGCTGCTGCCCAAAGATTAAGAAATAGAAAATCCTCTTTAATCATTGGAGGAAACATTGGTAAAAACAAAAATACACCCAATGAGCAGGCTGCCGATGATTACATCAAATGTTACAAAGCCCTTTATGATGTGGTAGATTATTTTGTTGTAAACGTAAGCTCTCCGAACACACCCAATTTACGTGACCTGCAGGATAAAGAACCACTTACGGCATTACTCTTACAATTGGTAGCCATCAATAATAACCAATCTAAACCCAAGCCAATCTTATTAAAGATTGCACCAGATCTTAGCGATAGTCAACTAGATGACATCATTGAAATTGTTGCGAAGACAAAAATACATGGGGTAATTGCAACCAATACCAGCATAGATAGAAACATCCTTGACAAAGAAAAAGCACATGCACTTACTTTGGGTGCTGGTGGTTTGAGCGGCAGGCCACTTTGTAAGAGATCAACGGAGGTCATTAAATATATACATCAAAAATCAGGCGCTGCCTTCCCAATCATAGGCGTAGGTGGCATTCATCATGAAGAAGACGCTTTAGAAAAGATTAAGGCAGGAGCCACACTTGTGCAGTTATACACCGGTTTTATTTATGAAGGGCCTGCACTCATTAAGAGAATCAACAATAGGTTATTAAAGGAAAAACTAATCAGTTAATCATGAATCAATCGATCAGTTTAATAGAATGTCCACGCGATGCCATGCAAGGATTGCATGATTTTATTCCAACCAATTTAAAAGCCGACTATATCAATCAGCTTTTAAAGGTGGGATTCGACACCATTGATTTCGGAAGTTTTGTTTCGCCAAAAGCTATTCCTCAACTCAGAGATACTGCTGAAGTGCTCAATATGCTTCATCTGAATGATAAGCATTCAAAACTGTTGGCCATCATTGCCAATACCCGCGGAGCAGCCGATGCTTGTCATTTTGAAGAGATAGAATTCTTGGGCTTTCCGTTCTCTATTTCAGAAACTTTTCAGATGCGAAATACCAACTCGAACATTCAGGAGTCGCTGATCAGGGTTGATGAAATTCAAAACCTTTGCGTAAAACACAATAAAAAATTGGTCATCTACATTTCAATGGCATTTGGCAATCCATACGGTGATGCGTGGAACGGTGATATTGCAATTGAATATACAACCCTACTCCATCAAAAAGGTATTCGTATTTTTGCCATGTCCGATACCATTGGTTCTTCAAACCGAGAAAATATTACCGACCTTTTCTCCAAAGTAATTCCTGCATTTAATGATTGTGAGATTGGTGCACATTTGCACTCAACACCTGAAACTCGAACAGAAAAAATTGATGCTGCCTTTCGGGCAGGATGCAGGAGATTTGATGCCGCTATTCATGGTATTGGTGGTTGCCCTATGGCAAAAGATGAACTCACAGGAAACCTGGCCACAGAGAGCGTAATCGATTATTTCAATTCACAAAAAATCAATTTGGGATTGAACCAACATGAACTTGAAGCAGCATATGCGAAGGCATCAATAGTATTTAAACAATAATTGTTTAGGTTACAAACAATACCAAAACTTGTTAGCTTTTGATCAATATTAAGGTGTGGGTTACCTGATATTTCTTTTTCTGTTCTTCTCGTAGTCCTCGAAAATAAATTCACCCAAACCTTTCAGGCCAGAGTAAAATACTTTCCCGCTGTTTGCTTCCGTAAACTCCTTCACAAACTGCTGTAGATAAGGATCATTAGCAATCATAAAGGTAGTTATTTGTATCTTCATTCTTTTACAGGCAGCAGCCATATTCAAGCATTTGTTTACAATGCGCCTGTCAAGTCCAAAACTATTTTGATAATAACTCCCGTCAATCTCTTTCAAGCATGATGGCTTACCATCGGTAATCATAAATATTTGCTTGTTTTTATTTTTCTTTCTTCTCAATAAATCCATTGCCAATTCTAAACCTGCCACTGTATTGGTGTGATATGGGCCTACTTGTAAATAAGGCAAATCCTTCACCTGAATTTGCCAAGCATCATTCCCAAACACAATAATATCAAGCGTATCTTTGGGATATTTCCTTTTAATCATCTCAGCCATTGCCATCGCCACTTTCTTACTTGGTGTAATTCTATCTTCACCATATAAAATCATGCTATGTGATATATCAATCATAAGCACGGTACTAGATTGCGACATGTGCTCGTGTTCTGCAATTTGCAAATCATTTTCTGTAAGATACAAGTCGAGCGAGCCATTATTAATTTGTGCATTTCTGATTGACTCGGTCATGTTGATTTGCTCAACACTATCTCCAAACTGAAAACTTCTTAAATCGCTGCTTGGCTCATCACCATTACCTGTATACGGAGTTTTATGGTTGCCCTGCCCGCCCTTTTTTAACTTGCCAAATATTTGATCAAGCGCTGACTCTCTGATGCTTTGCTCAATTTTTGCAGTCATTGCAAAACCGGCACCTTGAGAATCATCTTTTAAATAACCCATTTTTTTCAGGTCTTCAATAAAGTCATCCATGCTGTATTGCTCGTTGGTTATTTTATATTCTTCATCAACCTCTTTCAACCAATCTAAAACTTCATTTACATTACCCGAAGTATGCACAAGCATTTCTTTAAAGATATCAAACAACTGTCGGAAGGTTGACTTGCCTTCTTTATTGGGCTGATAATCGGAGATTCTAAAACCTATCATACTGCTTGTTTAATGATGAAACATAAAAAAACCACTTATGTTTTTCACGTAAGCGGTTAAAAACACAGATTCATAGGTACTATAAACTGAACACCCTTGATATATTGAAGCCAATGCGCAAACCCCAACTTTTCAATGAGGAGGTGGTGTAAGGTATAAACTGACTTTCAATCATGCCCTGTGAATTGGCTAAATGCACCTGAAATACGTGACCGCCTGTTTCAATATCTAAACCAAAAGCAATAGGATTGTAATACAAGGTGTTGCCCGCTGCATCTTTTTGGGCTGCGTAATTGGTCGTTAAGCGATGGGTATATTCAAACGTAAAAGCAGTTCGTTTGGTAATTTTAACGCGACCTACAAAACCTAATGCAAACATATCGTTTTTATCTACAGCACGCTCAACCAAGTTAAAGTGAATCATAGTTGGCGACAATTGAAGCGACAACCTATCGCCAAACTTGCGTGCAATCATGGCTTGAAAACAATAGCTCAATCGGTTGGTTGCAGGATCGTACTTATTGTATCCGTTAATCGATTGATTGGGATCTTTTGCAGTTATCCAATAACTTGCTGCCAACAGAGTAATGCTGAGCGGATTTTTATTATCAGTAGTTTGACGAAGTAAACGGTATTTTGCATACCCATCAACTGTTTTATCTATGTTAGTTCTTCCTATGCCAATATTAAATCTTCCATCAAAACAATACTCTAGTCCCATTCTAATACTGGCACCACCATCAAGTCCAAAGGCATTGGCACCACCCGAATTGATATCACCAAAACGATGAGAAATTCTATATTCTAAAACTCTTTTACCTTGAGTTTCTATGGTGTGCATATTAACAAGACGAGTCCCCTTGAATGTAGCAAAAACAAATTCTTTTTCCTTTGGATTTTCTTCCATCATCAGCGAATTCAAGTCTTGAGCAAAAGCATCACATGACAGCATAAAACAGTAAAATAAAGCAGCTAAAATGGTAAAGTTATTTTTCATATAAATTGATTGATATATGGTGGATATTAAATTTCAAATGTAATAAAATTTCAACATAATGTTGGTGTATGCTGATGCAGCGATTTAATGGCATCAAATTAGTTCTGCAAATTGTTTAAATAGGTAGCGGCTATCGAGCGGCCCGGGCGCTGCCTCAGGATGATATTGCACGCTAAATACCGGCTTATTTTTAATTCTCAACCCCTCAATGGTTTGATCGTTTAAATTGACATGAGTAACCTCAACCTCTTTGTTGTTTTTAACTGCTTCGGCAGACACAGAAAATCCATGATTCTGAGAAGTAATTTCGCAATGTCCGGTAATTAAATTTTTTACCGGGTGGTTAATGCCTCGGTGTCCGTTCTTCATTTTGTATGTGGAAATTCCCGATGCCTCGGCCAACAATTGATGACCCAAACAGATCCCAAACAATGGCTTTGCTGTTTTCAGTATTTCCTTGATGACTATTACCTGATTACTCATGGCAGCAGGATCTCCCGGACCATTGCTTAAATGATAAGCTTGTGGCTGCCATTTTTCCATTTCTGATAAAGGGGTATCATATGGGAATACCATCATTTGTATTCCTTCAGCAGCAATACACCGCAATATATTTTGCTTTACCCCAAAGTCGAGCACAGCCACTTTTTTAGCAGATTGATCGCTTCCAAAAAGATACGGTTTTGTAGTAGACACCTTGCTTGATAATTCAAGCCCAGACATATCGGGTACCTCACTCAACCTAGACATCAACCAATTGGTATCATCCGACTCGGAAGATATGATGGCATTCATTGCTCCCTTGTCGCGTATGTGCCGAACAAGCGCGCGTGTGTCAATATCACTGATGCCAACTTTACTGTTTTGCTCTAGGTAAGCTTGCAAACTACCGGAGGCAGAGGGGCGAGAAAATATTTGCGAAAAACTTTTTACAATGAGACCAGAAATTTTTACCGAATCTGACTCATATTCACTATCCTTTATTCCGTAATTACCAATATGTACATTATTCATCACAATCAATTGACCAAAATAGGATGGATCGGTGAATATTTCTTGATAACCGGTCATCCCTGTGTTGAAACAAATTTCACCGGTGGTGGTACCAAGTTTACCTATGGCTTTACCATAAAAAACGGTGCCATCGGCCAATAAAAGAGTGGCTTTCTTTCTTTGAAAATCTGCAAGGTTTTTGGTGCTATTCACAATCAAAAGTTGTTTAATTTTAAATGGCAAAATAACAATTTATCAATTATTCATTAAAATGTTATTATAAAAGATTGTCAACAAAAATTGTGATTTACGACCTCAAAATTGTGAGTAATTAGCGTAAAAAGAGTGATTTTATTTAAATAGTGGTTCAAACAAATTACTTACATTTGTGGTTTAAACCGAACTCATTACAGTAAATATGGATATTTTCGAAAAAATAAAAAACAACAGAGGGCCAATTGGGCAGCATGCAAAAGAATCACATGGTTACTTTACTTTCCCAAAATTAGAGGGTGATATTGCCCCTCACATGACTTTCCGAGGTCGCAAAAGATTGAATTGGAGTTTGAATAATTACCTCGGTTTAGCCAATCACCCTGAAGTTAGAAAAGCAGATGCAGATGCCGCTGCGCAATATGGTTTAGCTGCACCAATGGGTGCTCGAATGATGAGTGGCAACTCTAACTTCCACGAACAATTAGAAAATGAATTGTCTGCTTTTGTTGGTAAACAAGATACAATCCTATGCAACTTTGGTTATCAAGCAATGGTCAGTTCAATCGACTGTTTGGTTGACAGACGTGATGTAATTGTGTACGATGCTGAGTCACACGCTTGTATTCTAGATGGTGTGCGATTACACATGGGAAAACGTTATGTTTTTAAACACAATGACCTAGAAGATTGCCGCAAGCAACTAGAGCGGGCCACCAAACTTGCAGATGAAACAGGCGGAGGTATTTTAGTTATTACAGAAGGGGTTTTTGGAATGCGTGGCGACCAAGGAATTCTCAAAGAAATTGTTGCCCTAAAAAGTGAATTTAAGTTCCGACTTTTTGTTGATGATGCACACGGAATTGGGACTATGGGACATAACGGTGGTGGTACAGGGTTTGAGCAAAACTGCCAAGATGGTATTGATGTTTACTTTGGCACCTTCGCTAAATCTTTTGCTTTAACAGGCGGCTTTATCAGCAGTGATGAGCAGGTAATTGAATACATGAGATACAATATGCGCTCTCAAATATTTGCTAAAAGCATGCCAATGCCTTTGGTTGTTGGGGCTCTAAAACGTTTAGAGTTGATGAGAAAGCATCCTGAATACAGAGAAAAACTTTGGGAGATTACAAGAGCATTACAAAACGGACTTGTGAAAGCAGGTTTCGAGATTGGTGTTACCAACTCACCTGTAACTCCTGTTTATATGAATGGCTCTATCCCTGAAGCAACCAACCTCATTATCGATCTTAGAGAAAATTTTGATATTTTCTGTTCCATGGTAGTTTATCCTGTGGTACCCAAAGGAATGATAATTCTAAGATTGATTCCAACGGCCGTGCATACGCTTGATGATGTGAACTACACTATAGATGCGTTTTCAAAAATAGTACACAAGCTAAAATCGGGTCAGTATATGGCTGATAAAATTGCTTCTGTTTAGCTAATTATTGTTTATTACAACTCTATCGGCTTTGGCAAACATCAGCGAAAAAAACAAAAATTTGGCGGACACCAAGCAGGCTGTTCGTGAAATATTTTTAGCTTATTTGGAACAAAACGCTCATCGGAAAACCCCCGAAAGATTTGCTATTTTAGAAGAAATATACAGTCATGACGGACACTTTGACATAGAGTCGTTGTACGTGCTCATGAAGAATAAAAAGTACAGAGTAAGTCGGGCAACTTTATACAATACTACCGAGCTGCTGCTCGACTGTAAGTTAATTACTAAGCATCAGTTTGGAAGAAATATCGCACAGTTTGAAAAATCATACAAGTACAAACAACACGATCATTTGATATGTCAGGATTGTGAGAAAGTATTTGAGTTTTGTGATCCCAGAATACAGGAAATTCAAACAATGACGGAGCATCTGCTTAACTTTAAAGTTACTCACCACTCACTTAATTTTTTTGGGAAGTGCAGCAAACTTGCTGCAAATGGAAAATGTGAGCATCTTAAAAACAACTTATCATGAATTTTGAATATCAAATTAAAAACGAATCAGGTTACGACATCATTTATTTGAAAGGCAACCTGATGGAGAAATCAGAAGCGCAAGCCATGCTTAATCAAATCAACGATATGATTGAGCAAGGTCAGAAAAACTTTTTACTGCATTTGAAAGATTTGAAATATATGAACAGCAGCGGCATTTCAATCATGATAGGTATTCTTACAAAGGCCCGAAACGCAGGCGGTGAAGTAGTTATTACCGGGCTCTCACCTAAAATCAAACAACTTTTGGTTATTACCAAATTAAATTCGGTTTTTAAAATTACCGAAAGTATCAAAGAAGCTGCACATATACTGATTAAGAATTAATAAAGCACGCATAGAAAAATGAAAGTTGATGTATTATTAGGTCTTCAATGGGGAGATGAAGGCAAAGGAAAAATTGTTGATGTACTTACCCCGAAATATAACCTTATCGCACGTTTTCAAGGAGGCCCTAATGCAGGTCACACGCTTGTATTCGATGGTATTAAACATGTTTTACATACTATTCCTTCAGGCATTTTCCGTCCCGATACCATGAATGTAATCGGCAATGGTGTAGTTATCGATCCGGTTATTTTCAGAAAAGAAATTGAATCTATCGAGAAATTAGGAATAGATGTTTCTAAATGCTTGGTTATATCCAAAAAAGCCCATCTCATTTTACCCTCTCACCGCCTCCTTGATGCGGCCTCTGAAGCAGCAAAAGGAAAAGAAAAAATTGGTTCCACACTAAAAGGTATAGGCCCAACTTACATGGATAAAACAGGTCGAAATGGGCTAAGGGTAGGTGATATTTCATCTCCTGATTTTATGCATAAATATACCAATCTTGTTGGGAAACACAAGCAGTTATTGGCTTTTTATGATTATGCCTATCATCTCGAACAATTGGAGTTTGAATGGTTTGAAAGCATTGAATTTCTAAAAAAAATACCTCAAATTGATAGTGATTATTACTTAAATGATGCGCTCTCAAAAGGCAAAGCCATACTTGCCGAAGGCGCTCAAGGATCATTGCTTGATATTGATTTTGGAACCTATCCATTTGTTACCTCATCCAATACTACTTGTGCAGGCGCTTGCACAGGTTTGGGTATTGCTCCCAATAAAATTGGTAATGTTATAGGTATCTTTAAAGCTTATTGCACGCGTGTGGGAAGTGGCCCTTTCCCAACTGAACTTGAAGATGAAACAGGTGAAGCCATGCGTAAAGTTGGAAATGAATTTGGTTCCACAACAGGCAGAGCAAGACGCTGCGGATGGCTCGATTTACCTGCTTTGAAATATGCCATCATGATTAGCGGAGTAACAGAGTTGGTGATGATGAAAGCCGATGTATTAAGTCAATTTGATAAAATTAAAATATGTACTGCCTATAAAATAGGAGACACTATCACTGATGCTTTCCCATACGATTATCAAGCACAAGGGGCTGAACCGGTATATGAACAACTCAACGGATGGAATCAAGATCTTACAGGAATTGTGCATGAAGAAGACTTCCCCGAAGCACTAAAAACCTATATCAAATATATTGAACAAGCAGTCAATGTGCCTGTAAGTATCGTATCAGTAGGTCCTAATAGAAATCAAACCATCATCAGAAAAAACTCCTAACTGGGCTTTAAATCATTACCGTGTTTTACCCATGAAAAACTGTTACACAACATTGCATTGCCACTCAAAAAGATGCTGTGTAAATAAGTTAGCTAAAATGGGGTATTGTTTCTATGTCTTGCGTTCCTGTGTTTTTATCTATTTATATTGTCTTGCATCGGTAGCCTATGCCCAAAAGGTAAGCAAGGTAGAAATTATTAATGCCGACTCTTTTGAATTTGATGAAGATTTAGGAAATGGTGCCAAACGATTGCTCGGCAATGTTCAATTCAAACAGGATAATGTATTGATGTTTGCTGATAGCGCTTATTACTATGATAACAATTCTTTAGATGCTTTTGGTAACATCCATATTAATCAGAGCGATAGCGTTCATCTTTATGGTGACGTGCTAAACTACAACGGAAACTCAAAAATGGCCAGCGTAACCGGTAAGCAAGTAACCCTTAAAGATAAGGACATGACACTTACCACTACCAAGCTCGATTTTAACATGCAATCAAACATTGGGTACTATAATGCCAAAGGAAAAATAGTAAACAAAGACAATGTGTTAACCAGTCAGAATGGCTATTATTACAGCCAGCAAAAAAACTTATTTTTCAAGAAAGATGTGGTTTTGATTAATCCTGACTATAAAATGTATTGCGACTCACTGCGCTATCATACGCTGTCTGAAACTGCATTTTTCAATGGCCCCACCAATATCATCAGCGATGCCAATAAAATTTATTGTGAAAATGGTTGGTACAATACCAAGAAGGATGTAGCACAATTTAATAAACGCGCGTGGCTTAAAAATAAAGAACAAAAATTGCATGGCGATAGTCTTTATTATGATTCTAAAAATGGCTATGGGAAAGCATTAAAAAATGTGGAAGTGCTCGACAGCGCACACAAATTAAGCATCAAAGGAAATATGCTCGAATACTTTGAATTGGCCGAAAAATCTATTGTTACCGATCACGCAGTGATGATACAGTATTTTAATGATGACACCCTTTACCTGCATGCCGACACCTTAAAAGCGACTTACGATAGTACCTATTTTGCTTTAAAAAAAATGAAAGAATCAGAGGAAAGTAAGAAAAACAAAGTTAAAAAGAATGAAAAGGTAAAAGTTCAAATGGAGGACTCGGTTGCGGCAGCACACCGAATAATTTTTGCGCATTACAAGGTTAAATTTTTCAAGCGAGATTTACAAGGACTCTGCGACTCTCTGGTATACCATGCCACCGACTCATTAATGCGACTTTATCGCAAGCCCATTTTGTGGAGCGATGCCAATCAGCTTACCGCAGAACTAATCCAGATTAAATTATACGATGGACAAATTTATCAGTTAAGGATGAAAAATAATGCATTCATTATTTCCAGATACGATAGTTTGAGATTCAATCAAATTAAAGGCAAGAAAATGATTGGCTATTTTGTGGATAATGATTTAAGAAAGATTGATGTAAACGGTAATGGCGAAACAATATACTATATCAAAGACGATGAAGATGGATCACTAACCGGAGTGAACAAAGCTGAGTGCAGCGACATGGCTATTTATGTTAAGGATAACAAGGTAGAGAAACTGAAGATGTTTAAGAAACCAAGTGGTATGATGCATCCTCCAAAAGAAGTAAGTCCGGCAGAAATGCAGCTCAAAGATTTCTCGTGGTATGCTGCTTGGAGGCCAAAGGATGCCGCTGATATTTTTGTTTGGCGTACATTTGAAGATGAAAACAAAAAGCAAAAAAAAAGAGGGAAAAAGTAGTTTACTTTTCCCCTCCTCAATAATTTTGCAAAAGAATTAGTCTTGATTATAAACCTTTATGGTTACAATATAATTCTTAATCATCTTAATCTGATTAACGCGACTAAGCCCCGACAATTGATTTTTTCTATTCAATTTAAATCCTTCCTCGAGAGAATCTTTAGCCAATTCTTGAATAACGGAAATAATGCTTTGAGACTTTACAGCAAATGCTGCCCCTTCTGTTTCAGTTTGTTTTCCGCTAATCAATCCAATGATGTTTCCTTTTTCGTCAAGTAGTGGTCCTCCGCTGTTGCCGGGGTTTACCGGAATTGAAACCTGATAAGAGACAGTGTCGCCTTCAAAACCTGAGGCTGCACTTAAGGCACCTTCGCCATAAACCATATCTTCGCGAGGATATCCGAGTGTAAAAACATGCTCGCCCAAATTACCCGATTTAGATGCAAAGCTGTATGGCAGTGATGAGTATGCCTCGAAGTCGGGGGAAACAACTTTTAATATAGCGATATCTGCCTGATCATTCCTGAATACTGTAACAGCTCGGTAAGTTTGATTTTTATTGTTTTGAATAAAAACAGAATCAGCATCCTTGATTACGTGCAAACTTGTTATAAAATAACCGTTATTTGACAAAGCGAAACCGGTTCCGCTATAGTTGGCGGGCGCTATTTCAACCTTCTTGGGTGCGTTTAAATTATTGATTAAGGCATTTTGAGAGCGCTTAATTTTATCCATGTCTTTTCGCAATGCTTTAAAGTTGGCACTTTGTCTGGTTTGCACCTTCTGAAAATTGATATACATGATGGTGGAAACCGCTACCAATAGCGATACAGAGGCGGCAACAGCCATGGTTTTATAATGTTGCAGCCAAAATACTTTAAACAACGGATCTTTCTTTTGCTCCTCATAAACAAACTGATCGTAATGTATCTTTTCGAGCTTCTGTTTTAGACTGAGTCGCTCACTGTAAGCAGTGAGTGATTCCTTCATTTTTTTATGCTCTAAAAATATCTGCAAAAGTTCACTGTCTGTTTGCAACCTTTGCTCAAACAGTGCAGTTTCCGATGCGTTTAATTTGGCATCGAGGTATAACTCAATTTCTTCCCAATCTTTTAGCGTTTTCATATGTGTAACCTTTCTTCCTGTTTAAAAAATAACTTTTTCAATCTCATCAAGCACTTGTATTTCTGCGTTTTGGCATTGTCAGCGTTGGTATAACCAAATTTTTCTGAGATTTGACTCATGCTGAGTTGCTTCACATAAAAATCTTCAATCAGCGTTTTACATGGCTCACCAAGTTCAGCCAAGGCAGCCGACATTTTGGAGAATTGCATTTCTCTTTCCTCCATCAGTGCGGCCTCTGAATCATCTATTGCGATAAATCCTTCAAAATCGGTAATTTTACCTACAACAGCACTTGCCTTTTTAATTCTTTTCAACCACATTAATCTACTCACTGAATACAGATAAGTTTTGATTTTACAGTTGAGCTCGAAATTTTGATCCTTGATATTTTGATAGAAAACAATTACTGCTTCTTGAAAAATATCTTTGGCATCATCTTCACTTCCGCTGTTTGTAATAATAAAATGATTGATAGAACCGAAATACAACTTATAAAGAACGTTTAGCACACGATCATCGTTATTACGAAGTGCTTGAATAATTTCCTCGTCAGAACTAACAACTTCACTCATATAGGTGTGCGGTCTTTATACGTTTAGTGGTGCAAAGGTAACCCAAATAAAAAAAATATTGCAACATTGGGTTACCTTTTATTTTTTTAGGTATTAAGGTCATAATTAATAATTAACCTAAAAAACAAAACAAAATGAAAAACTTATTTAAGTTCGCTTTCGCTGCAGTAACTGTAGCTATGTTATCAACATCTTGCGGTGGTGCAAAAACTGAAGAGGCTGCTGCTGAGGCAACTCCTGCTACTGAAGAAGCTGCTCCTGCTGAAGAAGCTGCTCCTGCTGAAGCTGCTGCTCCTGCTGATTCTGCTGCCGCTGCTCCTGCTGAGGCTGCTCCTGCTGAAGCTGCTCCTGCTCACTAATTCGAAAACGAATTACAGAATAAAAACCTTCTCCAAAAGAGAAGGTTTTTTTATTTTATTCAAATTGAAGGATTTCTGTAATTCAATGATCAATCCTAGGAAAACAAACATTAGATTCATCGGATACCGATATTTTTTCATTTCCGAATTAATGAGTGCATTTAAGTATGTAACAATCCTTTGATTTTATCCCTATTACACTTTCTATATTAAACCAATTTCACCTACACCTTACACCAAAATACCGAGTGGCCTTTTGCTAAATACAATTGCGGCATAGCTTTTCTAAACTAATTTCATTAAGTTTGGGCATCATTCTTTTTCGCCTTGAGTTCGATACAAACACATCCTCACAATCAAATACAAGGTAAATTTATTTTAGTGAAAATTTTGAGAAGTGTAAGACTCTGTTCGTGCATGAGATAGAGATTCGAAACTTTTGTGACTTTTTATCAATAATTGTGAGTATACAATTTTGTTTTTTTGGTGGCTAAGGCATGCGTTTTTTTTCTTTGTACATACATTATCAAACGACCAATAAACAATATTACAAGTTGAGATATTTAGGTAAAAAAAAACAATGCTTTCAAGAGTTTTTAAACATACACAGCAACCTTCTGAATTGGCCAAAAAGATTATCTTCGCAATCCAATTTTTTTTAAAATTTTATAAAACTTTTGTTAACTAAGTTACGTACAAAAAAGCATTAGGAACGTATAGGTATGTATAAACTATTTTTTGATAATAATCCATTGGGATCATTTATAGCGGAGGAGAATGGAAATTTAAAAGCATATAACAAAGCTTTTTTGAATGACATGGGTTACGATAGTAAGCATGATTTGTTGTTGGATGAAGGTTTCAATTTTAATCATGTGCTAACAGAATTTAACGCCATTAAGAGAGGTTTAAGGAATGAGAATGGTTCGCTTGAATTTGAAACATACGTTAAACTCAAGGATAATTCGCTTAAGCCAATAAAGCTTCATTGCAGTCACTTTTCTGATGATAGTGATAAAAAGCTAATTGTGGGTTCAATATCACATTTAATTAACCATAAAAATGCAGGAATTAGTCTTGCAGATGAGCGTAAAAAGTACGAAGATATCATGAACAACAGTGTTCAGTTGATTCAGAGCTTTGATAAAAACGGTCAGCTTTTATTTGTAAACAGCGCATGGAAAAATTTATTCGGGTACACCGATGAAGAGATTTCTTCGATTAACCTTTTTGATATCATAGCAGATGAAGATAAAGCGCACTGCGCAGATATATTTCAAAATATTTTGAAAGGTGTTCCGGCATTCGACATTAAGGCTAATTTCATATCTAAATCAGGAAATAGGATTATTCTCAAAGGAAATGTTTTGCCTATGTTGTCAAACGGTGAATTGATAGCCACCCATGCCTTTTTCAACGACATCAGTGAATTGAATGTAATGCGAGGAGAGCTTGCTTCAAAGGAGGTGTTACTAGAAACCATATTTAAATCAATACCCGTTTGTTTGTACCTAAAAGATTACGAGGGACGATATATTTTTGCCAATCATATGATGATACAAACATTGGGTTGTGATGCGAGTGGAAAGACTGATAATGAAATTTTTGATGAAGAAAGTGCAGCAATTATGATAAGCACTGACAAGGAAGCAATTAATCATGAAAACAGGAATACCAATTTCACCTTTACATTGCAACAAAAAGATACAAAGAAGCACTTTTTTTGTGGCAAAAAACCTTTAAAAACAAATCAACATGACAAACTTATTTTTGGCTACACCATTGATATTACAGAGTTAAAAAACAAAACATTAAAAGTTGAAGAAAACGAGCGCATCCTCGATCAAATTGTATCGAACACCAATACGGGAATTATGTTGCTCAAACTAGACCCCAAGGATGGTAAATTCAAGTTGGACTTTTTGAACAACACCTGCAAAAAAATCATTAATTTCAAAGAAGGCCAATCAGAGCTTAGCGAATTGCTTCCTGAATTGCAACTCAATGCGAATTTTAATGAAAAGCAAGACATTATCGCATCACAGGTTTACGAATACGAGGTTGATAAATCTGGAAGTAGTCATAGTTACGATGTATTTATCAATCATATTGATTTGCCTGATAGCGATCATAAATTATTAGTTTTCTTTAATGAGGTTACCGAAAAGAAACGAATGATTGAGCACCTTGAATTAAAGTTGAAAGAAAATTTATTGTTGTTGTCTGAGGTGCATCATCGAGTAAAAAATAATTTGGCCAACATTTATGGTATTATTGAACTCAATAAATACAAATTTCAAAATACAGATTTTGAACGCTACCTGGTTGAGGTGCAACTAAAAATAAAAAGTATTGCACTTGTTCATGAGTTTTTATATAAATCAAAGAGCATTAGCAGTATTTCCATTGACGAGTACTTTACTGAACTCTGTCAAGAACATGCCAAAATATATAAGTTTGCTCTTAAACTTAACGTACAATTTCAATTAAAATTCGACAAACAAGTTAAAATTGAATTGGGCAGAGCCATTAGCTTAGGATTAATGTTAGGG
>JBILUU010000188.1:0-5956 GCA_044370815.1 Bacteroidia bacterium | reverse complement strand
GATGGTTTTTTGGATGTATTAAACGGATCAACTTTGCAACTAAACCAAGGCAATAATAACAATTGGCTTACCGTAACAGTTGAAGGAACAAACAGCAATAAAAATGGAATTGGTGCACGTGTTGAAATATACGGTGCTTGGGGTAAGCAAATAAGAGATGTACGATCGGGAGTTGGATTCAGATACATGGGAACCTTGAATGCGCACTTTGGCTTAGGCACTGCAAGCAGCATTGATTCTGTGATTGTAAGATGGCCTTCAGGCAATATTGATTTGGTTTGTAATCCTATTAAAAACTCGGTGTTACATATTATCGAAAATTCAGGTGTTGTTCCCACAGCAGCTTTTACTGCAGGTTCTGACACCATTGATGAAGGACAAAGCGTGACCTTTACTGATGCTTCTGTACCATGTGTAACTTCTTGGAATTGGAGTGTAAATCCGGCAAGCGGTTGGCAATTTACCAGCAGCGATGCTTCTTCCACCAATCCAACCATCACCTTTAATATACCTGGAACCTATGTTGTATCATTAGAAGTGAACAATGGCAATGGAAGCAGCACAAACATTTCAGTTGATACCATTCAAGTAAACTCAACAGCAGGACTAACGGAATCCTCACTATCAAACATAATACTATATCCCAATCCCGTGAATAATACCTTGCACATTGCAAATGGTAACTTTGGTATTACCGGAGTACGCATGTTTTCCATATTGGGAGAAGAAATCTCGGTTAGCTATTCTACAAATGATTCAAGCCTGCCCGTTACGCACCTTAAGTCAGGAACTTACTTCCTAGAATTAACTGGCAATAATGGCGAAAGGTTGGTAAAACGATTCACAAAGCAGTAATTAAAATTCTTTATTGGTCAGCCGCTTAATCCTTCCTTAAGCGGCTGATTTTTTTTGGCCTACCCGATTCTTAATCAAGGAAAATGCAGAATCGCTAAAACAGTTGCAACCCCTTAAAATTACTACTGCTTGACATTCGTAGCTTCTACTGATTAGCACTGATTATACCAATGAGGTTTATGAATTATCCCAATAATCGCAGATTACGCATTAAAAATTCGTAAATAATAAAGAAACTGTAAATCAGATTTTAAATCTGATAACATTTTCTTTATCGGGATTAACCCAACCAAAGCAAGTAGTTCGATTTTCCAAATCTCCTGTTGCTTAATTTGGATTTAACGAATTTATTTTGTAAATTCTGTCAACGTAATGACAGAATTTATATAAAAATTGTCATTGTAATGACAATTTTTTCATTTTTTTATGCAGATTATCCTATGCTTTCACTTTGAGCAAACTTACATGACAAAATCTAAATAGTTTTTCTCATTAATAACCCGATAAGTTGCTTTAGGATATGCCTTATCGAAAGCAATGGGCTTCTTTGGTAATTTACTTGAACTGTATTTAAATTCAAAAGCCGACATCACTTTATTTTTAATTTCAATGAGGTCTATTTCTTGTTGATCATAGGTACGCCAAAAATGGTAAGATTTAATATCCTTGAGGTAATCATTTCGTTTTATTCTTTCGAGGAATAAGTAGTTTTCCCACAGCATGCCAATATCAGTGCCATTGCGCAAGGCCAATGGTGTAAAGTCTTGTATAATCGCATTCCTAATCCCATTATCGACAAAATACCATCGTTGACTTTTTGAAATTTCTTTACGGAGATTGTTGCTGTATGCAGGCACTTTAATAAGCACAAAAACTTGTGTTAATAGGTTGAGATACTTTTCAACCGTATTTTTGCTGATTCCAAGTGCTGTTCCTAGTTCGTTGTATGAAACCTCTTTGCCAATTTGATAAGCAATTAATTTTAAGAGATTAAAAATTACTGAAGGACTCCTAATTCCATCTAGGATTAAGATATCTTTCAATAGGTAAGCATTTACTAATTCAAGTAAGTATTTCTTTTTGTCTTCGAGTTTAGTGTAATGCCATATTTCAGGGTAAGACCCGTAGATTAATCTATCTTCAAGATTTTGTTTTGTTTGCAGACTATTCTCCTTGAGCTCTCCTTGCCATATTGGATATAGGTTGAGCGTATTACTGCGGCCGGTGAGCGGCTCACCAGAAACATTAAGTAAATCAAATGCAGAGGATCCGGTAACTAAAATTTTTATACCCTTTATGGTATCCACCATGAGTTTCAGTTTTTTACCTATATCGGGAATGGCCTGTGCCTCATCAATTACCAATAAGTCGTAACCATTTAATAGTCGCTTATAATTGGCAGTAGTTCTTTTGGCAAGTAATTCATGGGTGTCTTCATCTTCTCCGTTTAATAGTAAAAATGGGCCCTTGTACTTATCCAAGAATTTTTCGATTAAAATAGATTTGCCAACCCTTCTAGCACCTAAAAGCAAGGTAACCTTCTGAGGCACTAGTATTTTAGCTAATTCCTTCGCTTGAATTCTGTTAATTTCCATGACACAAAAATAGTAAATTTGTCAACGTAATGACAGAATTTATATAAATATTGTCAACGTAATGACAGAATTTACTTTTTTAAGTAACTAAAACATTATTTATCAGGCATATAATATATTTTGAACTTGATTTGTTTTTCATTGTAATTACGCAATCAAAGTGTGTGTTCTACCTACTTTACAAAATAAACAGTCCATTGTTATTGCATCCAAATTACTTGGCTCAAATTGGAATTTTATGGACTCAAAAAAGCTTTAGAAACATTTGTGTGTTAATTTTGTTTAGCATTTTCTAATTCTATATTTATGAAACACCACCACCTAAAAAAATCGTTCGTCATTACCATTTACCTGTTGGGAATTATTTGTCCTTTGTTTTTACATGCTCAAAAAACAGGAAATATTATAGGCGTTGTGAAGGACAAAAACACACAAGAAACTTTGGTGGGTGTTGCTGCAGCGCTTGAAGGTACACCCTTAAGTGCCGCCACCGATCTTGACGGAAAATTTAAAATTACAGGTATCGCTCCGGGCAGTTATAATTTGAAGTTTTCATTTATTGGCTATCAGTCACAAACTATTTTTAACATTGTGGTAACTACGGGCAATGACAATATCTTAGCTGTAGAACTAGAGCCAGCCACCGAAAATTTAAAAGAAGTAACGGTCACCTCAAATACCTTTGGCAAGCGCACCGAAACGCCTTTATCAGTTCAGAGTTTATCTGCCGAGGAAATTAAAAGTAATCCGGGTGGTAACTTTGATATTTCTAAAGTGGTGCAAGCTTTGCCTGGAGTAAGTGGAACCACAGGAAGTGCAAGTTTTAGAAATGATATCATCATACGCGGTGGGGCACCAAATGAAAACGTTTACTACTTAGATGGCATAGAGGTGCCACAAATCAATCACTTTGCCACACAAGGCAGTGCAGGTGGACCAGCAGGCATTTTGAATGTTTCATTTATTGAGGATGTAACACTCAGTAGTAGCAGCTTTGCAGCTAAGTACGACAATGCATTGTCCTCAGTTTTGCAATTCAAACAAAGAAATGGGAACCCTGAAAAATTTCAAGGTAATATTAGACTAAGCAGTACCGAAATAGCCGGTACTTTAGAGGGGCCTTTAAGCAAAAAAACAACCTTTTTGGCATCGGCAAGAAGGTCATATTTGCAGTTACTTTTTGAAGCAATAGATTTGCCTATTCGGCCAAATTATTGGGATTTTCAATACAAGGTAAATCATCAAATTAATTCTAAAACAACACTTACGGCTATTGGTATAGGAGCTATAGATGAGTTTAGTTTTGGTGTGCCAAAAAACTCCGACCCCAGCAAAGAGTACGTATTGCGGGCTTTCCCAACCATCAATCAGTGGACCTACACTGTGGGGCTCAATTTAAAGCGCCTCATCAATAAAGGATACTACAACATTGCTTTAAGCAGAAATATGTTTAATAATCAGCTCGATCAGTTTGAAGATGCCCAAGCCAACGATGAGAGCAAAAGAAATTTAAAATCAATCTCGCAAGAAATAGAAAACAAATTAAGATGGGATGTCAATCAATTTTCGGGTAAGTGGAAATTTAATTACGGTTTGATGGCTCAATATGTGAAGTATAACAACAATTCATTTATTAGACTGCGCAAAGAACTGAAAGATACCCTAGGAAACTTGATACAACCCGGAGTAAGCTTCAATTTTGACTCAGATATAGCATTTTTTAGAGGGGGCATATTTGGTAGTGTAAGCAGAAGATTTTTAACCGACCGCTTAACCGCCACTTTTGGAATCAGAACAGATGTGAATTCATTTACAAACGATGGACTTAATCCATTGAATGCCATATCTCCCCGTCTTTCACTAAGCTATGCTTTAACCGAAAAATGGAATATCAATGCATCGGTAGGCAGGTATACAAAAATTCCTATTTATACGGTGCTCGGCTTTAAGGATAATGCAGGAAATTTTGTGAACAAGGATAACAAGTACATCCTTTGCGATCACTACGTAGCGGGATTGGAATATTTACCAACAAGCTCCATGCGCATCACAGCTGAAGGATTTTACAAGGCCTACAGTAATTACCCTGTGTCAAATTTTGATGGCACCTCCTTAGCCAATCAGGGTGGTAACTTTGGAGCGATTGGGAATGAAGATGTAAGCAGCACAGGAAAAGGAAGAGCATACGGCATGGAACTTTTTATACAACAAAAACTGATTAAAAATTTCTTTGCTACTGCCTCTTACACTTGGTTTGTAAGTGAATTTACAACGGCAGCCGGCAACTATATCTCCTCATCATGGGATACCAGACACTTGCTATCATTTATTGTGGGTAAGAAGTTTAAAAAAGGATGGGAAATTGGATTAAAATTAAGATATTCAGGAGGATCTCCATACACACCTTTTGATACTGTTGCCTCGAGAGCCAATTATTTAGCTACGGGAAATGGTGTCCTCGATTTCAGTCAATTAAACTCAATTACATTGCCCGCTTTTAGGCAGTTTGATTTCAGAATTGATAAGAAGTTTAATACGAAGCATGCCACGTTTGATATTTATTTTGACGTAACAAACGCTTTACTGTTTAGAAACCAATCGATTCCAAACTATACTTTTGATAGAAATGTAGACAATTCAGGATTTAAGACCACCGATGGAAAAGCGTTGGCTCCCGATGGAAGTAATGCGGTACCTTTGATATTAAAGAATGATGATTTATCGGTTACACCGGCATTGGGCTTTATCATCGAGTTTTAGCATTGTGTGCAATCATTTAACCACATGCAGCATTGGCACACTTGATACCGTCCATGGCCGCAGAAACGATTCCACCGGCATATCCTGCGCCTTCTCCGCATGGATATAATCCGTTCACTGTAATATGACAAAGCGTATCGTTATGCCTAGGAATACGCACAGGAGTGCTCGTGCGGCTTTCAACACCAACAACAATTGCTTCATTTGTTAGGTATCCCTTCATTTTTTTTCCGAACATGCCAAAAGCCAATCTGAGCCTATCGGCAACAGCAACGGGTAAAACTTGATGCAGATTAACACTTGCCACACCTGGCTGATAGCTGCAGGATGGCAAATCTGACGATATCGTTTTATTTACAAAATCAACCAATCGCTGAGCAGGAGCAGTTTGTGTCATGCCTCCATGCTGCCAGGCATTTTGTTCAACAGCTGCCTGAAATTGCATACCTGCCAATGCATGGAAGTTTTGATATGGTTTAAAATCTATTTCATTAACTTCTACCACAATGCCCGAATTTGCGAAAGGATTGTTTCTTTTTGAAGGCGACCACCCATTGGTTACCACCTCACCGGGTGCAGTGGCACAAGGCGCAATAATACCACCGGGGCACATGCAAAATGAGTAAACACCTCGGTGATTAACCTGTTCTACCAAACTATAACTTGCAGCCGGAAGATATCTTCTCGTATCCATTACCTCATTAACCGCGCAGTGATATTGAATACTGTCGATGAGGGATTGTGGA
>JBILUU010000187.1:0-5957 GCA_044370815.1 Bacteroidia bacterium | reverse complement strand
CGCTAAAACAGCTGTAATTCAATCCATTGGTTCAATGGATTGAAAACACCTGCTAAGCGGGATTACCCTCATAAAATCACTAGTGCGTTACATGCGTAACTTCTACTGATTAATTCGGGTTAAAAATTCCTTACCCTGCGCTTATATTCAGCATTGAATTTTAGATTGTAAACACCATCTAATACCAATTGCATTTATTTTTTAGTCCAATTAAAAAATAAATATGCAATGGTTAATGCCGATACTACTTGAAATTAGTCCAATAAGGTTAAGCCGCAATTGGACTAAATTGAAAGTGTAATCGGTATAATCAAATAGGCGCATAGGAAATGGAATAGTTTTTTATACGTTGCAAACGCATATTTTACAGGTACTCGTTGCAAACTATTACGAGTTATAGAATGATCTTTTTTGTTCTTTAATTTAGCAATATTTACTTTCTAAATCTTTTGGCCAATTCCTCTAAAGTAAATGTGATTAAAGTTGGCTTGCCTCCCGGGCTGTGGTAGGGTAATTCACAGGCAAACAACTCATCAATAATATGTTGCATTTCTTCCTCGGTAAGTTTTTCACCTGCCTTCACCGACATGTTTCGAGCCAGCAAGCGTGCCAAAAATTCCTTTTTACCTGTCCTTAACTCGCCCTGCTGACGCAATTCATCAAGCATTTTATCTAAACTTATTTGCACCTCATTTTCCTTCAGTTCGGGGGGAATACCATTTACTCCAAATGTACCCTTACCTAATGATTCAATTTCAAATCCAAGAGCATGTAGGTCGGGTAATACGCCATTGAGTAATTCGGCCTCGTTGGAAGAAAAGTTGAGTACCAAAGGAAAAAGCAATTGCTGAGAGTAGCTTTGATGATGTGCCATTTGACGGATGTACTTTTCATATAAGATACGCTCATGTGCGCTTTGCTGATCGATAATGATTAAGCCGGTTTTGATATGCCCTAAAATATAGGATTTGTGCAGCTGATAGGGTGTCTTTTTGATTGGCTCACCTGATAGTTCATCTAAGCTGCTTTCAATGGTTTCTTGAGGTTCATCTGGCAATAAAAAAGCTGTTTGGTTGGGCAGTGGTGCAGCCCCCTTGGCAGCATGATCTGTTTTGAATGCCGATGGGTCAGGGATTTGCCAATCATCTATGGTGTTATGTCTTTTCAAATCGGCATTAGCACCGGGAGCGGCAAAGGGATTGTACCCCTCTTTCAACCGTATGGAAGGCGCTTTAACTGACTCATCAGATCTAAGAGGATTTATTTGAACGGTAGCTTCGGTATCAAAGTCGATTGTTGGGGTAATGTTATAAATACCCAAAGATCGTTTAATCGTTGACCTTAAAATAGCGTATATTGTTTTTTCATCTTCAAATTTCACCTCTGTTTTTGTTGGGTGAATATTGATGTCGATGGCATGAGGTGGTATATCGAAGTAAATGAAATAAGCAGGGTGCGTATCAGGCGCCAACAATTGATCATAAGCCCTTATCAAAGCATGATTCAAATAAGGATTTTTAATAAACCTATTATTGATGAAAAAAAACTGTTGTCCTTTGGACTTACGGGCAAATTCGGGCTTACCTATGAAACCCTTAATTTTAACATAGTCGGTAGCTTCCTCAACCGGCACTAATTTTTCATTTGACCCCTTTCCCAATATAGCAACAATCCTTTGACGCAAGCCCGATTTTTCGAGTCGGTGCACTTCATTATTGTTATTGATAAGCGTAAAACCTACCTCGGGATGCGTAAGTGCAACGCGTTCAAACTCATCAATGATGGCTGTGGTTTCAGAAGAGTCTGACTTTAAAAAGTTTCTGCGGGCAGGAACATTGTAAAACAAATTCTTCACAAAAAAACTAGTCCCTTTAGCACAAGCCGCTGCCTCTTGCTTTTTAACTTCACTGCCTTCAATCACAATAAATGTGCCTACCGCATCACATTCCTGACGTGTTTTGAGCTCAACATGGGCAATGGCTGCAATCGATGCAAGCGCCTCACCCCTGAAACCTTTGGTGCGAAGGGCAAACAAATCACTGGCTTGAATAATTTTTGAGGTAGCATGCCTTTCGAAACTCATTCGAGCATCGGTAGGACTCATTCCTTTACCATTATCAGTAACCTGAATGAGTGTTTTCCCTGCATCCTTGATCACCACTATAATTTCATCTGCACCGGCATCAACAGCATTTTCAACCAATTCTTTAACTACAGAAGCTGGTCGTTGTATAACCTCCCCTGCCGCTATTTGATTGGCAACCGCATCCGGTAAAAGATTGATAATATCGGGCATATTGCTAAGGGTAATTTTTGAGTGCTATTTTAAAACTATTATTTATATATTACTTAATAAGTTGATGAACGGCTCCTTGCCTCATACATTTCGCAACAACACACATACGGAATCAATGATAAAAGCAGGTGTATTCAATTCATCTTTCAATGAAAAATGATGGTGACCTATGCAGCTCCGTGACATTGTTTAAACTTCTTACCACTTCCGCAAGGGCAAGGATCATTGCGCCCCACACTTTTCTCAACCCTGATAGGTTGCAATTTTGGCTTTTCCAATTCAGGGTTAGGGGCACTCGCTTGACCCGGAGCCGGCATGTTGCCCGGTGTATCATCGGTTCTATTGGTTTGATATCTCTGAGGTGCCTGTGTGGTAGTGGTTTGCACTTCGCGCACTTGCTGCTGATTTTCCTGTGGCAGATAAGCTTTCACCAAGAATGAAGTGATATCGCGATTAAGTTTGTTAATCATTTGACGGAACAATTCAAATGATTCAAACTTATACACCAACAAAGGATCTTTTTGCTCATAAACAGCATTTTGCACCGACTGCTTCAGCTCATCTAGTTCACGCAAATGTTCTTTCCAAGCTTCATCAATAATGGCAAGAATCACTCCTTTTTCAAAAGAAGTAATGAGCTCCCTGCCCTGTGTTTCGTATGCTTTTTTTAGATTCGCAAGCACCTGCATGGTCTTCATGCCATCGGTAAAGGGAATCACAATGTTTTCATACATGTGTGCACTTTTTTCGTACACATTTTTCACAACCGGGAAGGCACTTTCAGCAATTTGCTTTGACTTATGTTGGTAGTGCGCATAGGCAGCATCAAAAACAGTATCCTCCAAATGCTTGCCACCCTTTAAAAATTCTTCCCTTGCGATAGGGCTCTCGATGGAGAAGTTACGAATCAAATCAAGATTGAACGACTCATAATCTTTGGCATCTGCATGTTCTTTGATGATATCGGCACACACATCGTACATTGTATTAGCAATATCAATCGATAAACGTTCACCAAATAAAGCATGTCTGCGCTTGCCGTATATTACCTCACGCTGACTGTTCATTACATCGTCATATTCTAATAATCTTTTTCTTGTACCAAAGTTGTTCTCTTCTACTTTTTTCTGCGCCCTTTCAATTGACTTGGTAATCATGCTGTGCTGTATCACCTCGCCTTCTTCAATACCCATCCTGTCCATCAATTTGGCTATTCTATCACTACCAAAGAGGCGCATCAAATCATCTTCCAAGGAAACAAAAAACTGAGACGACCCCGGATCACCTTGACGTCCTGCACGTCCTCGCAACTGACGGTCAACCCTTCTGCTGTCGTGTCTTTCGGTACCAATGATTGCTAAACCACCTGCTTCTTTCACTCCGGGGCCCAACTTGATATCGGTTCCTCTACCTGCCATGTTGGTAGCAATAGTAACAGTTCCGGCTTGTCCGGCTTGTGCTACAATTTCCGCTTCACGCTGATGCAACTTAGCATTCAATACATTGTGTTTGATATTTTTGAGTTTGAGCATGCGGCTCAGCAATTCTGAAATTTCAACGGAAGTTGTACCCACCAACACAGGTCTGCCTTTTTCTGTTTCCTTTACAATGACATCGATAACGGCATTATACTTTTCGCGCTTGGTTTTGTATACCAAATCTTCTTCATCCTTTCTGCTAATTTTGCGGTTTGTAGGAATTACCACACAATCAAGCTTATAAATATCCCAAAACTCACCTGCCTCTGTTTCGGCAGTACCAGTCATACCGGCCAATTTGTTGTACATTCTGAAATAATTTTGCAGCGTAATGGTTGCAAAAGTTTGTGTACTTGCTTCCACCTTTACATTTTCCTTTGCTTCTATGGCCTGATGTAATCCATCTGAATATCTTCTACCATCGAGGATACGGCCCGTTTGCTCATCTACAATTTTAATCTTGTTGTCCATCACCACGTACTCAACATCAATTTCAAACAAGGTGTATGCTTTCAACAATTGATTTACGGTGTGTACACGTTCAGAGGCAATGGCAAAATCGCGCATCAAATCATCTTTCTTGGCCAACTTCTCTTCAGCAGACATTGACGATTTTTCGATGTCAACAATTTCGGAACCAATATCCGGGAGCACAAAAAATCTGGCGTCCTCGGCTGATTTAGAAATCAACTCAATACCTTTCTCGGTCAGTTCAATACTGTTATTCTTTTCATCAATCACAAAATACAATTCGGCATCAATTTTATGCATTTCCTTTCCGTGGTCTTGCATATAAAAATTTTCTGTCTTTTGTAATTGCGCTCTCACTCCTTGCTCGCTCAAGAATTTAATTAATGCCTTATTTTTTGGCAAACCTCTGAATGCTCTGAGCAGCGCAATACCGGCATCATCAAGTTTATTTTCGGTAAATAATTTTTTGGCTTCCGCTAGTACACTGTTGATGTAGTTTCTTTGCGCACTTACTAATTTCTCTACCTGGGGTTTAAGCATTTGAAATTCATGAATATCACCTTTAGCAGTTGGTCCACTAATGATCAAAGGCGTTCTGGCATCATCAATCAACACACTATCCACCTCATCCACAATGGCAAAGTTGTGCACCCTTTGCACCAAATCTTCGGGGCTTCGGGCCATGTTATCTCTGAGGTAATCGAAACCAAATTCGTTGTTGGTGCCATATGTTATGTCGGCCAAGTAGGCATTTCTTCGGGCATCAGAATTAGGCTCGTGTAGGTCGATGCAATCCACTCTTAAACCGTGAAACTCAAACAAGGGTGCCATCCATTCGCTATCACGTCTGGATAAATAATTATTTACCGTAACCACATGGAGGCCTTTGCCGCTCAGTGCATTTAAGAACATTGGCAGCGTTGCAACAAGTGTTTTACCTTCTCCGGTGGCCATTTCGGCAATCTTACCTTGATGCAACACAATACCACCGATAAGCTGCACATCGTAGTGCACCATATCCCATTTTACGGTATTTCCAGCTGCAATCCACTGGTTTTTGTAATGGGCTTTATCACCTTGTATGGTAACATTTCCTTTTTTAGACGCAATCTCGCGATCCATTGCGCTTGCAGTAACTTCTATGGCATCATTTTCTTTAAACCTTCTTGCTGTTTCTTTCACAATGGCAAATGCATCAGGCAAAATGTCATCCAATGCCACTTGAATTTTTTTGGTGATGGTTTTGTTGAGCGCATCAATTTCGGCATAAACTTTTTCCTTCTCCTCTACACTCACAATTTCATCGGTTTCAACCTTTGCTTTTAGCTCTTTCACTTTCGACTCCTCGGCTTCAACAGCAGCGGCTATCTTCAATTTAAGTTCATTCGATTTATTGCGTAATTCATCGTTGCTTAGTTTCTCGATGAGTTTGTAAGATTCATGAATTTTGGCAACAATCGGCTCAATGGATTTGATGTCGCGGTCAGATTTTTTACCAAACAGTCCTGAAATGGTCTTGTTAATAAAGTCTATCATAGGGATATTATTATCTAATTTCTTGTAATTCGCTCAAATTTAATTCTTCAAATTTAAGGGGTGCAAATGTAGGGTTTATTTATAAAATATTGATGAAAGAATTCCACATTGTCAAAAAATGAACCATACCCTTAAATTATGCACAATTGTCATACAAGTTGATGAATGTTGTTGTT
>JBILUU010000186.1:0-5974 GCA_044370815.1 Bacteroidia bacterium | reverse complement strand
ATTTAGTCCAATTGCGGCTTAACCTTATTGGACTAATTTCAAGTAGTATCGGCATTAACCATTGCATATTTATTTTTTAAATGGACTAAAAAATAAATGCAATTGGTATAATCGAACGCCTTCCATTATATTTTTCTTAACGCCATTTTCACAAGGCCAACATCATTTTTTTTAAACACCAAACTACAATGAAACATGTTAGCTATTTATTTCTAATGCAAGCGCATTATTGGAATCCGGGTTAAACTGAACACGTGCAATTTTGGGCAGATTTTTTAATACGAAAAGTTGTAGATTAACCTTTTAGTTAGAATTGTGACCGCGCTTTTGCTGTCTTTCGATAACTTTTTTACGCTTTTCCGAGTTCTTAGGTGATTTGAAACTAAGATACAATGCTACAATCACCACAGCAATCACGCAAATAATCATGATGATACCGGTTAATGTATCCTTTTCAACATACTTTGCAGATTCCTGAAAAATTGTTTTTTGAGTTTTGTTGATTGCAGTATCGGCATTCGAAGCTTGGCTGCTATCGCTTTGGGCAAACAAAGATAGATTTGCAAAAAGCAAAAATGACAATAGCGCCATCATTTTTTGAATGGCTAAGGTGGAGTGTTTTCTATTGTGTGTCATAAAACAAATTTTATATTTTATCTACTACTTTTGCATACTTATAGCGTGCAATATACAAAGTATAATTTAAAAAACTAAATTTATTTACTAAAAAATCTTTTTTTGCGCGATGTAAGTGTATTTAATAAAAAATCTTATATCTTTGCACCCGCAAAATAGAAATGAAACTGAGGGGCCCGATAAGGCCCTTTTTTATTGATATGATTACAATACCTCAAATAAAGAAACTATTCGAACAATGGCAGAAAGATGAACAAGTATTCCTTGTTGACCTTTCAGTGAAGCCAGGAAATAAAATCATGGTACTCATTGACAGAATAGGAGGACTGAATATTACTGATTGTGTGGACTTGAGCAGATTCATTGAAGGTAACTTAGACCGAGAAACAGAAGATTTTGAGCTGTCTGTTTCTTCTCCTGGTGCCGATGCTCCATTTAAGGTTTTGAAGCAGTACGAAAAAAATATTGGTCGTAAGGTAAAGGTTATCACTACCGAAAATGAAGTGCATACAGGCACTTTAATGGCATTTAAAGAAAATCAAATTGAAATCATGCCCGACAAAAAAGCAAAAGCTAACTTGCCTATACAAATCAATATCAATCATATAAAAGAATCAAGAGTAATAATTTCCTTTAAATAAATACAATGAATAAAATTAACTTAATTGACTCTTTCTCAGAGTTCAAAGAATTCAAAAACATTGACAGACCAACAATGATGAGTATTCTGGAAGATATTTTCAGAGCAATGATTGTGAAACGTTTTGGCTCCGATGAGAATTTCGATATCATTATCAATATCGATAAAGGAGATTTGGAATTATGGAGAAATAGAGAAATTGTTGACGATGAGTTTGCGGAAGATAGTTTTGACTATGATGAAAACAAACACATTAGTTTAACTGAAGCTCGTAAAGTGGATGCTGACTTTGAAATTGGTGAAGAAATTACAGAGCCTGTAAATATGAATGACTTTGGGCGAAGAGCAGTTTTGGCACTCCGCCAAAATTTGGCTTCGCGCATCATGGAGCTTGAAAAAGAAGGTATATTTAAAAAATATAAAGAAAGAATTGGAGAAATTATTACCGGTGAAGTTTACCAAATTTGGAAAAGAGAAATTTTAATTCTTGATGACGAAGGCAATGAGCTTGTTTTACCTAAAACAGAGCAAATTCCATCTGATTTTTACAAAAAAGGCGACACTGTTAGAGCAGTAGTGGCAAGAGTAGAAATGAAAAATAACTCGCCTTTAATTGTGCTATCGCGTACTTCGCCTATGTTCTTGGAGCGCTTGTTTGAGCTAGAAGTTCCGGAAGTATTTGATGGACTGATTACCATCAAGAAAATTGTTCGCGAGCCGGGTGAAAGATCGAAAGTGGCAGTTGAAAGTTATGATGATAGAATTGACCCGGTAGGTGCTTGTGTAGGTATGAAAGGTTCAAGGATTCATGGCATTGTGAGAGAGCTAAAAAATGAAAATATTGATGTGATAAATTATACCAACAACATCAACTTATATATCAGCCGCGCCCTCAGTCCTGCAAAAATTACAAGTATTAAATTAGACGAAGACAACAAGCGCGCAGAAGTATTTTTAAAGCCCGATCAGGTATCTTTAGCCATTGGAAAAGGGGGACACAACATCAAGCTTGCCGGCAAACTAACCGGCTACAACATAGATGTATATCGCGATTCTGATGTGGATCAGGAGGATGTTGATCTAGAAGAATTTTCAGATGAAATAGAATCGTGGATTATTGACGAGTTAAAAGCCATTGGTTGCGATACCGCCAAATCGGTGCTTGAATTAAGCGTTGATGAACTAGTTAAAAGAACTGATTTGGAAGAAGAAACCATCAACGATGTGAAAAACATTTTGAAAGCTGAATTTGAATAATCAAAAACTTTGATGTATTTTGCCGATATTAATTAGTATTCATCCTTTAATCCCAAACGTCTTCAAAAGCTAATCTTATTTCATCTCTGTTATCCATACAGAAAAATAAACACTGAACACAACCAAGTAATCGTAAAAGCAGCATCAATAAAAGCATGTCGGAAACACAAGATACAATAAGATTAAGTAAGCTAGCCAAGGACCTTAACGTAGGTCTCAGCACCCTCGTTGAGGAAGCCGCGAAAAAAGGGATTAAGATTGATAGCAATCCTAATACAAAAATATCCAATGATATTAAGCTGATTCTTGAGAAGGAATTTGCAAAAGACAAATCGGTAAAAGAAGAATCGAAAGCCATCACGTTAAGCAGCAGGCAGAAAAAAGAAAACATTGTTATTGAGGAGAAGCAAATTGAGTCACCTAAGCCCGAAATTAAAGAGCAACCGGAGATTTTAATCAAGAACACTACGCTTTCTGCACCATTAAGAGACAAGAAAGAAGATACACCTGCTGCACCGCCACAAGTGGAGAAGCCGGTTGAGCAAGTTGAGCAAAAGCATGAGGAGCCAATTGATAACGATGTTATAAAGGCAAAAGCCGATGGAATCAACAATCCTAAAGTTATAGGAAAAGTTGATTTGAGTGCACTCAATCAGAAAACAAAACCTGAAAAGAAGTCGGCAGCCGACAAGAAAGCAGAGGCAAAAGCCAAAAAAGAAGCGGAAGCAAAAGCAATCGAAGAAAAAGCCAAAATAAAAGGAAAGAAAACAAAAGTTGTTGCTGAAGAAATAGTTGAGCCGGCTCCTTCCACAGAAAAAATTGAAGTAATTGCAACAGCTGCTGAAGTTGCTCCTGCCGCTGAAGAAAGTAAAACAGAGGAAGCAGACAAGTTCCATGTCACTCAATATGGTAAATTAGACGGGCCTACCATTCTAGGTAAGATTGAACTACCTACCAAGGATGATAAAAAGAAACCTGTTGCCTCAAGCAGTGGTTTCGATAAAAACTCGAAAAAGAAAAGAAAACGCATTACCAAAGGTGCAGTGAATACTACAGAGTTTGCTGCGAACGACATCAAGAAACCAAGTACTGATGGACAAGGACAACAAAATAAGCCATCATTTGGAAGGGATAGACGACCAGGACAAGGCGATCATAGAAAACAACAAGTTGTAAAGGCCGAGCTTACACAAGAAGAAATAGACAATCAGGTTAAGGAAACGCTTGCGCGATTAAGCGGTGCGGGCAAATCTGCTGCATCAAAATACAGAAGACAAAAAAGAGAGTCGGTAAGTCAACAATATCAAGAAAATCTTGATGCATTAGAGGCAGAAAAGAAGATTTTGAAAGTAACTGAATTTGTGTCAGCCAATGAATTGGCAAGCATGATGAATGTGCCTGTAAATAACATTATCAGTACTTGTATGAGTCTTGGTATGTTTGTATCTATCAATCAACGCCTTAGTGCAGAAATCATCAATATTGTTGCTGAAGAGTTTGGTTATTCTGTTGAATTTGTTTCTGCAGAAGCTACTGTAGCTGCCGAAGATCAAGAAGATAAGCCCGAAGATTTGCAGCCAAGAGCACCGATTGTTACGGTAATGGGGCACGTAGATCATGGTAAAACATCGCTCCTAGATTACATACGTAAAGCCAATGTAATTGCCGGTGAAGCGGGTGGTATTACGCAACATATTGGAGCATACAGCGTTTCGCTCGACAATGGAAGAAGAATTGCATTCCTCGATACTCCAGGTCACGAGGCATTTACAGCCATGCGTGCACGCGGTGCTCAGGTAACAGATATTGTTATTATTGTGGTTGCAGCCGATGATAATGTAATGCCACAAACAAAAGAAGCGATCAATCACGCTCAAGCGGCAGGCGTTCCAATCATCATTGCTATTAACAAGATTGATAAACCCGGTGCTAATCCCGATAAAATTAGAGAAGAGTTGGCAGGTATGAATATATTGGTGGAAGAATGGGGTGGAAAATATCAATGCCAAGAGATATCAGCAAAAAAGGGCATCAACATTGATGTATTGCTCGAAAAAGTTTGCCTTGAAGCCGATTTATTGGAACTTAAAGCAAATCCGGATAGGAATGCAGTTGGAACCATTATTGAATCATCACTTGACAAAGGTAGAGGTTATATATCTACCGTGCTTGTTCAAAAAGGCACACTAAAAGTTGGAGATATTGTTTTGGCAGGTTGTTACAGCGGTAGAGTTAAGGCGCTGAACAACGAACGCGGGATGAATATTAAACAAGCAGGCCCCTCCACTCCTGCCCTATTGCTCGGACTATCGGGCGCTGCACAAGCAGGTGATAAGTTTAAAGTGATGGATGATGAGCGCGAGGCAAGAGAGATTGCAGCAAAAAGATTGCAATTGCAACGTGAACAAGGTTACAGAACAAATAAACATATTACCCTTGATGAAATTGGCAGACGCTTGGCTATTGGTGATTTCAAAGAGCTGAATGTAATTGTTAAAGGGGATGTGGATGGATCTATTGAGGCCTTGTCGGATTCATTGCTGAAATTATCAACAGATAAAATTCAAATTAAAGTTATCCATAAATCAGTTGGACAGGTAACTGAATCAGATGTATTATTGGCATCAGCTTCCAACGCTATTATCGTTGGGTTCCAGGTAAGGCCATCTGCTAACGCACGCAAACTTGCCGAGCAAGAGCAAATAGACATGCGTTTTTATTCCATCATTTACGATGCCATCAACGAATTGAAGAGCGCCATGGAGGGTATGTTGGCACCAACCTATGAGGAGAAAGTGGTTTGCAACATTCAAGTACGTGAAGTATATAAAATCTCCAAAGTAGGCAGCATTGCAGGTTGTATGGTATTAGACGGGAAAGTGAACCGGAATACTAAAATCAGGGTAATCAGAAACGGTATCGTTATTCACACCGGAGAACTTGGTTCATTGAAGCGATTTAAAGATGACGTGCGTGAAGTTTTATCCGGATACGAATGTGGTTTGAATATCGAGAAATTCAATGATATTGAAATTGACGATATTATTGAGGGCTACGAAATGGTAGAGGTGAAGAAGTAATCTTATTGCTTTAATGCCTTTAGATCACAGGCCTTCATCAAGTTTGAAAGTAAATGTTCGTTTCGATCACCAACATCTAAAGTCTCACATCTAGTGATTGAATCATATCGCTTGGCTCTATCTACAGATGACAGACCTAAACTAACCAATCTATTGCAAGATTACTACCAAGCATTGATTTACGATGTAAAATAAGCAATAACCCAAACTTGTTTTACCTATTTTAATTTTCAATCGATTTTTAACTCGGTAAAATTTTAAATTAACCTAAATTTCGCATTGGAAAATGCGGAATCGCTGAAACAGCTGTAATTCAATCCATTGATTCAATGGATTGAAAACACCCGCTAAACGGGATTAC
>JBILUU010000185.1:0-5980 GCA_044370815.1 Bacteroidia bacterium | reverse complement strand
ATACTCGTAGTTTCAATAGTGTAACACATGGCCACTCCATCGGGGGAAACAGCAGGCACGCCAACCTTTTTAAAATTCAATAATTGCTCAATTGAAAGCGGATTTTGAGCATTTGAAAGTAAAGCAAATCCCAAAAATGCACCTAAGAATATTTTTTTCATGTATTTTTATTTGAATATGGATACAATATTACTGAAAATTCTATGGAGTTAAAAGAAGCATCATTTGCCATAACAGATCATTATTTTTCATTTTGGAAAAATAGTTTAAATAAAATGACCTGATACTACTTAGCAAACTAGTCTGACAAATAACAGACTATAAAAATTTTGCAAATTAAATTTTAACTGATTTATAATAAACTCGCTTTCAAGGCTAGCATTTTAATGGCAGTAGCTGCAGCCTCGTCTCCTTTATTACCATGTTTTCCACCTGCTCTATCCATGGCCTGTTGTTGATTATCAGGAGTTAACACACCAAATATTACAGGTTTGTTGAACTTGATATTAAGGGCTGTGATGCCATTAGCAACAGCATCACAAATAAAATCAAAATGTCTTGTTTCACCCTGAATCACACAACCTAAGCATAATACCGCATCAACCTTATTCGATTCAAGTTGAAGCTGTGCCCCCAAGGTGAGCTCGTAACTGCCAGGTACAAAAGAAACTAAAATATTTTCGGGCAATGCACCAAACTTGATTAAAGTATCAAAGGCACCGTCTTTAAGCGCCATTGTAACTTCATGATTCCATTCAGAAACAACAATGCCAAAGCGCATGGCTTCGGCATTAGGAATTTCACTGATCTGCTGATTATCTGATAAATTTTTCGAAGAAGACGACAATGTATGTTAGCTTTTACAATTTTACACACCTGCGAGCATTCTGGCTCTGCTCAAATATCTATCAATATCTCTGCCTTCTGAACTATCGTTGTAGTTAGATTTAATTTGCTCGTAAATTTTTACAGCATTTTTGTAATCCTTTTGTTCCTCGTAAGCTACTGCTGCCTTCATTAAATAATATGGTGTAGTAAACTTATTATCGTTTTGCTTAGCCGCTTTCAAGTAAAAATTAACGGCCTCCTCTTTTTTACCTAACTCAAGATTGGCATCACCTATAGCACCAGTGGCAACAGGACCCAATATTTCATCATCGGTATCAAATTCTTTTAACTGATTGATGGCATCTTGAAACTTCCCTTGATTAAGATAGCAAATTCCCAAATAATAGTGAGCTAGATTAGCTGATTTGGTTACTCCATACTCGTCAATGATGTATTTAAATCCTTTATAGTTTCCGTCTCCGTTAATGGCTTTATTCAATGAATCTTTTTCAAAATATTTTTGAGCCATGAACATAGCCGATCTTGCTTCATCTTCTAGAGGACGCACATACAATCTGTCCCAAGCGAAATAACCACCTATAACTAATACGATAGCACCTAGAATAACTCCTAGACTTTTTCTGTTTTCTTCAATATAACGCTCAGTTTTACTGTATACTTCTTGTACATCAACCAAAACTTCTTTGTTCTCTGCCATGTTGCTTTAAATTTTTAAAAATTCGAGGTGCAAAATTACTTTTTTTTATACATCCTGCAAGTGTTATCTTTTGGACATGAAAAAATTCTGCCGACTAACATTCTCAACACATTTATTTTCAATTACTTATATAGTTAGCCTGTTGTTTAATTACCAATCATTATGAGTTTTTAGAACTGCTTTTTAATACTAACAATTAACTGATTAAACTATAATTTAAGGAATTTATTACCATACGTTTGTATTTTTACTATCTTTGCAGCCCTGTCTTAAAATTTGGAGGAGAAAAAGATGAGAAAAGAGCAGTTATTGATTGCATTTTCAGGATTAAACCAAGGTGAGCACCATTTTAATTTTGAGGTAGGTAATAAGTTCTTTGAACAAATAGAAAATAGTTTAATAAAAAAAGGAAACGCAAGTGTTGATGTGCACTTTATTAAGATGAGTGCCATGCTTCAATTGCATTTAAGTTTCACGGGAAATGCACAAATTGAGTGTGATAGATGCCTTGGAGAGGTTTTTATTCCGCTTTCCGGAAAAGATGAATTGATTGTAAAATTGGGAGGCGAAGAAATAAATGACAGTTCCAATATCATGACTATTGGAGCTAACGATGCTGAAATCAATATTACGCTTTTTGTTTATGAAATGATTGCTTTGAACCTTCCGTTTAGAAAAATACCTTGTGAAATTCTAAACGACCAAAGTGTTTGTGACCAAGAAATGTTGAATAAATTAAATGAATTGCGTGCCGAAGATCAAACTAACAACAATGAAACCAATCCCCTGTGGGATAGTTTAAATAAATTAAAAAATTTGAATTAACATAATAAATTAAAGTAAAATGCCACATCCTAAACGAAAAATCTCTAAAAGCAGAAGAGATAAAAGAAGAACCCACGACAATGCAGTGCCTAGCACACTATTTGTTGACAAAGCAACAGGTGATGTTTCATTGTTTCACCGTGTTAATACCGAAACAGGTATGTATCGCGGAAGAAAGGTAATGAAAGGCACCAAAGAAGAGTAGACTAAGAAGCTATGTCCATTTAAGCGCCCAATCTTAAAATTGTATGGCAAAGTCAAACAAATTAAGAGATTGGGATTTTGCTTTTAAAGCATAGCACAATCACGAAAATAGATTTTTAATAAATTTATTTTACTATCCTAAAATGGCAATTAAAATTGGTATCGATGTGATGGGTGGCGACTACGCACCTCTTGCAACTATCGAAGGAGCTAATCTTGCAAAAGAATTCTTCAAAGAAAACGCCTCCGTGGTGCTGATTGGCGATGAAGCCACCATTTTAAATACCCTCAAAAAAATTAATGCCGATCCCAATCGGTTCGAAATCGTGCATGCTTCACAAAATATAGCTATGCACGAACATCCAACTAAGGCGCTTGTTCAAAAACCCGACTCTAGTATTGGCGTTGGTCTGAAATTATTAAAGGAAGATAAAATTCAAGCTTTCAGCAGTGCAGGCAATACCGGTGCAGCATTAGTAGGATCAATGCAAACTATTAGAGCTGTTCAAGGTGTCATCAGGCCTTGTATCACCTCAGTACTTCCTAAAGAAAATGGTGGCATCAGTTTAATTTTAGATGTAGGCACTAATGCCGATTGCAAACCCGATGTACTTTATCAATTTGGCATATTAGGTTCAGTTTATTGTAGTATTTTAACCGGAAATAAAAATCCTAGGGTGGCACTATTAAATATTGGTGAAGAACCTGAGAAAGGCAATCTTGTCTCTCAAAGTGCGCATCAATTGATGAAAGACAGCAAGGATTTCAATTTTGTTGGCAATGTTGAAGGGCGCGACTTATTCAACGAAAAAGCTGATGTGATGGTTTGCGAGGGCTTTACGGGCAATGTAGTTTTAAAAACAGCAGAAGCTTTCTATTCGTTAATTAAACGTAGAGGACGCTCAGATGAGTACTTCGATCGTTTTAACTATGAAATTTATGGAGGCACTCCTATCCTAGGTGTAAATGGAACCGTAATGATAGGACACGGGATTTCGAGCCCTGAGGCAATTAAAAACATGCTCATTCACAGCAAGCAGATAGCCGAAGCAAAACTGCATGAAAAAATTAAAGAAGTATTCAGCTAATGACAAAAATAAGAGCCGCAATAACAGCTGTTGGAGGTTACCTACCCGAGTATATTCTCTCCAACAAAGAACTTGAAAAACTCGTAGATACTACTGATGAATGGATTTTAAGCCGTACAGGTATCTCTGAACGAAGAATATTGAAAGGTGCAAACAAGGGCACTTCCGACATGTGTGTAGAAGCCGTTAAAATGCTCTGCCAAAAAAGAGGTATCGATCCTATGGAAATTGATATGCTTATATGTGGCACAGTTACTCCAGATTTTCCTTTTCCTGCCACAGCCAATGTGATTTGTGACAAGTTGGGAGCAAAAAACGCCTGGGGTTATGATGTTTCCGCAGCATGCTCGGGCTTTATGTTTGGCTTGGTAACAGGAAGTAAGTTTATTGAAACAGGCACCCACAAGAAAGTAGTGGTTGTAGGTGGCGATAAAATGTCATCTATCATTGATTATTCTGACCGTGCAACTTGTGTGATTTTTGGTGATGGTGCGGGTGCAGTGCTGCTTGAACCAACTACCGAAGATGTTGGAATTGTAGATGCGATATTGAAAACAGACGGGGCCGGAAGACACTTTCTTCATCAAAAAGCCGGTGGTTCAATGAATCCTGCTTCTCATCAAACAGTTGATGCTAAAGAACACTTTGTTCATCAAGAAGGACAATCGGTATTCAAATTTGCCGTAACCAATATGGCTGATGTTTCGGCAGAAATCATGGAAAGAAATCATCTTAAATCGGAAGATATTGCATGGCTCGTTCCCCATCAAGCAAACAAACGTATCATTGACGCCACCGCCAACCGTATGGGACTTCCTCCCGAAAAGGTAATGCTTAATATTCAAAAATACGGGAATACTACAGCAGGAACACTTCCATTGTGTTTATTCGATTACGAGAAACAATTGAAAAAAGGAGATAAAATTGTACTTGCCGCCTTTGGTGGTGGTTTTACATGGGGAGCTGTCTACATTATTTGGGCTTATAACAGTTAAACTTATCCTCAAACCCTCATATTTATTAACAATTGCTTTTAGGGAAACCAATAACTTTATATTTGCATTAACAAATTCTAAACTTTGTAAAAAATGGAATTAAAAGAAATTCAAGACCTCATCAAGTTTGTAGCAAAATCAGGTGTTTCAGAAGTAGAACTTGAAAACAAAGGTTTTAAAATTGTCATTAAAACAGGTACAGGCCAAGAAAATGTGAGACATGAGCAGACTTACATCCCTGCTCCAATGCCGATTGTTCAGCACATGCCTGCGGTTTCAGCCCCTGTTGCTGCTGCACCTGCGGCAGAAACGCCAAAAGCTGCCACGCCAGCTGCACCGGCTGCTGTTGATACTGCTAACCTCATCACTATTAAGTCGCCAATGATAGGTACTTTTTATCGCTCTGCAGGTCCTGACAAGCCAGCATTTGTAAACGTAGGCGATGAAGTTAAGTCTGGCAAAGTACTGTGTATCATCGAGGCTATGAAACTGTTCAACGAAATTGAGTCAGAGCATGGCGGTACAATAGTAAAAGTATTGGTTGACGATGGTTCTCCTGTGGAGTACGATCAACCTTTATTTTTGATTCAACCATAGTCGTTTCAGCGATTGTTCTCAAACAAATTTCTTAATCTTTGATTGGTAAACTATGTTTAAAAAAATATTAATTGCCAACCGTGGCGAAATTGCATTACGCGTAATTAGAACATGCCGCGAAATGGGCATCAAAACAGTGGCCGTTTATTCCACTGCAGACAAAGATAGCCTTCATGTGAAGTTTGCCGATGAGGCCGTTTGTATTGGTCCGCCATCGAGCAAGGATTCTTACTTAAAAATTGCGAACATCATTGCTGCTGCTGAAATAACCAATGCCGATGCCATACACCCCGGCTATGGTTTCCTATCTGAAAATGCCAAGTTCAGCAGGATTTGTAAGGAACATGGTATCAAGTTTATTGGCGCCTCACCAGAAATGATTGAAGGAATGGGTGATAAATCATCTGCCAAAGACACTATGATTAAGGCGGGTGTGCCAACTATTCCCGGCTCAGAAGGATTACTCGAAAATTTAGAACAAGCTAAAAAACTTGCCAAGAAAATAAAGTACCCTGTAATTTTAAAAGCTACTGCAGGTGGTGGTGGAAAAGGTATGCGCATTGTATGGGAGGAAGCGGAAATTGAAAAAGCATGGGATAGTGCCCGTCAAGAGGCAGCTGCTGCCTTCGGCAATGATGGTATGTATCTTGAAAAGTATATTGAAGAACCAAGACACATTGAAATACAAATTGTAGGTGATCAGTACGGAAAGGCTTGTCATCTTA
>JBILUU010000184.1:0-5983 GCA_044370815.1 Bacteroidia bacterium | reverse complement strand
GTATCAAATAGTTCATCATTATCCTTAAACAATGTTTATTTGAATGGAAGTGTTTTTTGAACAGGAGTAACCTCAGCAACCGGACTGAATAAATAAATTCGACCTGAGCTTAATTCCATACACTTGTATCTTTTTCTTTGCTTTTCGCCTTTTTCAAAATACCGCTCAGGTTTAATTTTAAAAATTGTTTTGAAGGGCAAATCTTCCAAATGCACCGATGTCTCATTTTTTTTATCATATTTTCGTAGCGTACGCAATAAATTTTCATCGGCACAGCTCGAGGCAGCAGGATTAATGAGGTAATTCTGGAGAGCAAGCTGAACATCGTCAGGTAAAATATTTGACTGCAGAAAAGGTATCATTAATTGCTTGTATTCCTGTTTCCATTCTTCACCGTGAGGCTTGATGGCAAAACTGTATTTTTCGAATGCCGATAGGTGGGCAATCTCATGTACCAAGGTGATTAAAAAAGCAAATCGATTGAGGTTGTGATTTACAGATATTTGGTGCCTACTCCCTTTAAAGGGACTTCTGTAATCACCAAGTTTTGTAGTTCGACTTTGTGTTATTTTTAAATCAAAATTGTAATGTATAACCCATTTTGCTATAATTTCAACACTTTGCTCAGGTAAAAATTTAGACAATATAACGGTATATTGCGAAATAAGTTCTGATGTTGAGAGTTTTGCAGACATGCTATGGTTTAACTAGCTTAAAATCGGAATCTAAATGTCACCAAAACAAGTTAAAAAAATGAAAAGTAACAAATAGGTTAATTTTGTTTTCAATGTTTTAGCGGCCGCTTTTTTATCATACCACCTTTGGTATCTTTTACACTATTCATGACAACGAAAGCACTTGGTTCAATTTTTTCAATTTCGGTAGTTAATTTATTTAGTTCTAGTCGAGTAATTACAGTATAGATGATATCCACCTCCTTCTCCTCGCCACGCTTACCAAATCCTCTTTTCCCGCTATAGATTGTAACTCCCCTTCCCATTACAGTAATAATCATTTGTCTGATATCCTCACTGTGGGCAGCAACGATGGTAACACCAATATACTCCTCAATTCCTTCAACAATGAAATCGAGTGTTTTTGATGCAGCCAAATAAGTAATCATAGAATACATAGCTGTTTCTATTCCTAAAAAATACGCAGCTGTACTAAATATCAACACATTAATAACGATGATTATATCGCCAATAGTTGTTCCAAATTTTTTGCTCAAAAAAATAGCTAAAACCTCCGTTCCATCAATAACTGCTCCTCCTCTTATACTAAATCCTATTCCTGCACCTAAAAACAATCCACCAAAAATTGCAACTAGTAACCGATCATTGGTAATATTTGGAAAAGACACAAGAGCTACAAAAGAGGATAGTAGGGATATAGCGAAGATTGTTTTTACAGCAAATCGCTTTCCAATTGTTTTGTATCCAAGAATGATAAATGGAATATTGATGATAATAATTAAAATGTATAAAGGAATTTGAGTTAAGGCAGATGTTAAAAGCGCCATACCCGTTGCCCCTCCATCAATAAAACTGCTGGGGAGTATGAATGATTTTAGCCCAAGTGAAGCTGAGCAAACACCTAAGGTAATCAAAAAAAAATCCTTGAATAGGTGTTTGGTGAGCACCAAAAAATCTTTATATCCTTTGGCCAACTGATAACTAGAATAACTTGTTGCTCCCATTTGCTGCCTGCTCTTAAGCACAAGTTTTTTAATAATTCGGACTAGAAAAGGATTCATTACAGATGTATATAATTCTTAAAAACTTTTGTTAGAGCAAAATCTAAGAGGCTTATTTAAAAACGTAACTATCTTGATTTTGTTTTTGATTAGTTGGAAACCGTAATTGAGTTATCTTCTAACAATATAATACATGAATACGGTATTTAACTTAAACCACGCTTTACTTTAATACCGAGTAATGCAATAGAGAATGGGGATTGGGCAAAACAGCTTTAATTCGATCCATTCTTTGAGTGTTTTAAAAACACCAACTAGGTGTGATTACAGATATAAAATTACCAGTGGGTTGCATGTAACTTGTATTGATTAATTCAGTTTAATTGAGCATAATTTCAATATCGGGGAGAACAATTCAAGTAAATTTTCCCATCCCTTCAAACTAAAACAGCCCACCGAATTATTTCGGCAGGCTGTTATATTTATCACGAATAAACTAACTTAAATCATCGAAAGAGACCTCTTTGTAGTTGTTGCCAGAGTTCCCTTCAAAATTATTTGTATTTTGATTTCTTTCTTCCATATACTGCCTTCTGCGTTCAGCATACTCAGCAGGGTCGAAAGGCTGCTCTTTCTTAATGAAATCAACTGCTTCATTCAATGAGTTTAAAAATTTCTCAAAATCTTCCTTGTAAAGAAAAACTTTACTTTTTTCAAAACTCATTTTACCATCATTGGCAATTTTCTTTCTGCTTTCAGTTATCGACAGATAATAGTCGCCTTTGTTAGTTGCTCTCACATCAACAAAATAAACACGTTTGCCTGCCTTAACCTGCTGTCCGAAGACAAGATTTTTGTCTTTTTTTTCTGCATCTCTGTTATCGAATTCTTCCATAATTTTTTAATGTTTAAACAAAATTTTAATAACACACTTTACAAACCTACGTGATAAATCGAAAATTAGCAATAATTATTAAAAAAATATTTTGGCTTTAACATATTATCGATCAAATCTATTTGTCAGAATTACACTTTCATGCAAAGACTTTAGTCCCTTCAGTACAATTTTTGCAGATATCAATTTCAGAGCGTCCTTTCATAACAGCAATTCTAAAATTATGATAAGGAATACTTTTCCAAACTTCATTAAACGAATTGCTTGAGAGATCGCCCAATGTATGAGTGGCATCCTTGTCAAAACAGCATGGAACCACCTTTCCATCCCAAGTAATAACGCATGAATGCCACATTTTCCAACAGTGATTTAACAGTCGATTTTTAATTGAGTAAGTACCGTCTTTATTTTTTTTATAACGTGAATATTCATGGTTTTCTGGAATTAAGCTATTCCCATTTTTGTAGTCATAAACTTGAGCTGTTTTAAATCTAACCTCATCAACTTCGAGTTGGGTTGCCAATTCCATAAGTTCATCAATTTGATGTTCATTAGGTTTAACAACCAAAAATTGGAAAATTAAATGAGGTGTTGAAGATTTCATTTCTTTCTTCCATTTCACTATGTTTTTTGTTCCTTCAATTACCTTATCAAGCTTTCCACCAACTCGATATGATTCATAGGTTTCCTGTGTGGTACCATCAATAGAAATAATTAACCTATTCAAACCAGATTCGATTGTCTTTCGACAAACATCATCGGTTAAATAATGAGCATTGGTGCTTGTTGCCGTATAAATATTTTTTTTTGATGCGTATGACACCATATCTAAAAAAGAAGGATTCAGATAGGGTTCACCTTGGAAATAAAAGATGAGATATAGAAGTGATTGATGCAATTCGTCAATTACCTTTTCAAAAGTTTTGTTCTGCAACATACCAGTTGGTCGGGTAAAAGACCTTAGTCCACTGGGGCACTCAGGACATCGTAAATTACAAGAAGTGGTTGGCTCTATTGCAATACTCAAAGGCAATCCTCGGTGAACAGCAATTTTTGTTATTTTTGATAAATGGTAAGATAAAAATAGTTTTAATGCATTGATAAAACGACTTGGTGTGATTCTTTTAAGAATGGCTAAACGATCGTTCTTGTGAGGCATGAATTAGATTATTCTTATACCAATAACCAAAATATCATCTACTTGCTCAAGTTGACCTTGCCAATCATTTAGCTTCTGTTCTAGATATATCTTTTGCTCTTCCATACTTAAGAATAGTGACTCTAAGATTAATTTTTTAAATTGAGTGTACTTAAGCTTTTTACCATTAGGTCCTCCAAATTGATCGGCAAATCCATCTGAAAAAAGATAAACAGCATCGCCAATATGAAGCGTTACTGATTGCTTGTTAAAAGGCTGTAAAGTTGTGCCCATATGAATGCCAACGGGGAATTTATTTCCTTTTATTTCATACAAACAATAGTTAGAGTTATCTACTTTAAATGGACTTGCTCCGTCTGGTGCGGGTTTATCGAGCGATCTAACTATGTAAATTGGATTATTTGCCCCTGCAAACTCCATTTCTTTGGTTAGCTTATTAATGTTTATCAAAGCCATATCCATTCCATCTTTTGACTCACCACTCTCACCTCTTTGTTTCAGCGCTTTAATAATCCCTGAACGAAGCATGTTTAAAATTTCGGCAGGGTCACTAATTTTAGAGTCTACGATGATATCACTAAGATAATCATTCCCCATCATGCTCATAAATGCTCCCGGAACACCATGTCCTGTACAATCTACAGCTGTTAAAATAGCATGATTTTCTCTAAGGTTGGCCCAATAAAAATCGCCACTAACAATATCTTTAGGTTTGAACAAAACAAAACTTTCTTGAAACATTCCTTTTATGTATTCATTGCTGGGCATTATCGCATCTTGAATTCTTTTGGCATAATAAATACTATCGGTAATTTCCTTGTTTTTATTAACAATCTCATCTTTTTGCTTCTGTAATTCTGCCGTTTGAGTTTTAATGATTCTGTTTAGGTTGCGTGTAAAAATATTTACCACCATAAACACAAATCCAATTGCAAGAAATATATAAATGATATAAGCGATAGTAGTTCTGTACCAAGGAGGCAAAATGGTAAATTCATAAGTAGCCACAGTGCTTTCAGTTCCGAAAATATTCTTTGCCTTTACTTTAAAGATGTACTTTCCCTCATAAAGATTCATATATACCTTAGATGTTTCATTAGACCATTCGGACCATTTTTCATCTTCACCCTCTAAAATACATGAAAATTGCGCGGGATTATACGCTATGTAGGAAGTAGCAGAGAAGAAGAATGTAAAATCATTAACCTCATATGAGAATGATCTTTTTAACTGTTCCGGCTGATTGGTGCTGATTTGATTATAGCTTGTACTATCTCTCTTTATTTTAACATAGTAATTTCCATCAAAAATAGTATCGAGATTAGAGATAACGGTATGAATTTGAGCATTAAAATTAGATTGAAAATTATATTTCTTTGATTGGTCATAACAATAAATTTGATCAGTAGCACCAAACCATGTATAAACAGAATCGAAATAAATTTGATTGATTTTGTCCTTAGAAATAATTTTGAATGGTATGTCAACTTTGCTTTTTCCTCGGCCATTTTTTAGCATCAGAAAATCGTATTTACCGTTTGGAAACAATGAACCAATCCAAAGGTTTTTATATCCATCTTGCTTAAGAAAATGAATTTGAATATCCGTCTTAGGATAATAGGGGTCTTTGTATGCATGCTTAACAAATTTAAGTTTTGCAAGCTGATTTAATGACATTGAGTTAATATCTCCTTCGGCATTTAGTCTGTAAATACCATTATAGGTGATTGCCACAATTTCTCCATTGATTTCATGTATAAAATTGGCATTCAGATTAGGCAAGCCATTTTCAACGGTATAATTAACAAAATTATAGAATGAATTTACGGCAGCAGTAAGATTATTTGACAATGCAGGAATCAAAATAATTCCATTGTAGTTTGAACTGAGCCAAAGATTTCCTTTCACATCTTCATGAATGGCACGAATTGGGTAATTAATTGCTTTACTTGTTGCATGAAGTTGAAATAACCCTTTTTCATAAGAAAAGGATGCTAATCCATCAAAAAGACCCAAATAATAAAGGTTTTTATACTTTTTTGATTTGCAAATTGCAAAAGCTTTCAAATCTGTATTAGATAGCAATTGATAGCCATTGGGATATATTTTATAAATACCATTAGGGGTAGTAGCAAACAAAGCCTCTTCGCCTTCTATTTTAGCTATTTGCCAGACCTGTGTGGTTGGGAAATTAAATTTTTCAAATTGATTGGTTTTATTGTTTAACACATAA
>JBILUU010000181.1:0-6092 GCA_044370815.1 Bacteroidia bacterium | reverse complement strand
CGGTGGATTTGCCGATGTATTTACGGTGTTCGCGAAGATTGATGATGATGAAAATTTGAGTGCTTTTATTGTTGAAAAAAGTTTTGGTGGCATTACGCTTAACCCCGAGGAGCATAAAATGGGAATAAAGGGAAGCAGCACCCGACAGGTATTTTTTAATGATTGTAAAGTGCCTGTCGAAAATTTATTGAGCGAAAGACAAAACGGCTTCAAGATTGCGGTGAACATATTAAACATGGGCCGTGTAAAGTTAGCTGCAGCAGCTCTTGGTGGCTGTAAGCGTGCGTCAGGTATTTCGGTAAACTATGCCAACGAGCGTCAACAATTTGGCCGCCCTATTGCTAAGTACGGTGCCATTCGACACAAATTAGCGGAACAAGCCATTCGTATTTATGCCATGGAAAGTGCGCTGTATAGAGTTACACAAAACATTGAAGATGCCATCAATGCTTATGCCGCATCAGGCATGGATAAAGGAAAAGCCATTTTAAAAGGTGTAGAGCAGTTTGCTCCCGAGGCAGCAATCATGAAAGTTGTGGGTAGCGAGGTGCTTGACTATGTGGTAGATGAAGGTGTTCAAATTTACGGTGGTATGGGATATAGTGCGGAAGCGCCTATGGACAGAGCTTATCGTGACAGTCGTATCAATCGAATCTTTGAGGGAACCAACGAAATCAACCGTATGCTCATTGTAGATATGATGCTGCGTAAGGCCATGAAAGGAGAGTTAGATTTAATGGGGCCTGCACAAAAGGTAGCTGCTGAGTTAATGAGTATCCCCGATTTTGGTGGCGATGATGATACCCCTTTTGCGAAAGATAAAAAATATATCGAAAATTTCAAAAAAGCAGCTTTGATGGTAGCCGGTGCTGCGGCACAAAAGCTCATGATGGAGTTGTCAAAAGAGCAGGAGGTGTTGATGAATATTGCCGATATGATAATTGATTTATACATCTCTGAAAGCGTGATGCTGCGTGTTGAAAAATTATGCAGCATGAAAGGTGCCGATAATTGCAAGGAGCAGTTAGAGATGATGCGTGTTTATATTTACGATGCTGCCGACCGTATCCATAAGAATGGAAAAGATGCCATCAATTCATTTGCTGATGGTGATGAGTTGCGCATGATGCTGATGGGTTTAAAACGTTTCACTAAAATCGATCCATTCAACAGCAAGGAAGCACGCAGAGTTGTTGCCGCTAAATTGATTGCAGAGAACAAATATTGTTTTTAGTATACACTACCGCTTTCATGCACCATCAATGTTTGATGAAGTGTATTTTTACTAATGTCGCTTGATCTCCTAATATTGAGATTCAAGGAATAGTCAGTTATTTTGAAATTGAGCACAAGAATCATACCTATTGCTTAAATCTTAATTAATCCTTGGAAAGCATGCAAGTGCCTCACTAATGACAAACTTAGCAGGTGTTTTGAACACTTAGTTAAGGTATTGAATTACTGCTTCAAGATTGATTGCGCATTTTAACCTAGATTACGCATTAAAAATGCGTAAACGATAAAGAAACTGTAAATCATATTTTTACCAATCTGATAACATTTTCTATATCGGGATTAACCCAACTAAATCAAATAGTTTGGTTCTTCGAACCTACTATTGCTTAATTTGGGTTTGAAATACATAATTTGGGTTTTGAATTCTATTGATATTTGTATGAAGGTTTGCAGAAAATAGTATATTAACTATCTTTATTTTTTTAACTGTTTTAATTCTTAAAATCAAGGAACATATGAAATACAAAAGAATGCCCATAGAGGCCGAATCTCCCGAGGAACTTGGTTATGGCAATATTGAATGCAACCTTGCTGAAAGTTCGGTTACTGATACCAATTTTAAGGATCTTGAATTTAATATCAAAGATATTACGTTGTGCTATGGCGACCATAAAGGTTTACCCGCTTTGCGCGAGATGATTGCTACTGATTATGGACTTAAACCAGAGCATATTATTTTGGTTCCGGGCGCTGCTGCAGGATTATTTATTGTGGCCACATCACTGCTCAATAAAAATAGTCAGTTACTTATTCAACGACCTAACTATGCCACTAATATAGAAACACCGCGCTTGTTAGAGTGTGAAATAAATTTTATCGATTTGCATTTTGAAACGCAATACAAGCTCGATTTATACAGACTTAGTACTATGGTAAAAAGTATGCCTTCATTAATTAGTATTACCACCCCGCATAACCCTACAGGAAGTGTGCTTACTGAGGAAGAATTAATGGAGGTAATCGAACTTTCTCGCAGGCATGGCAGTTATTTACTCGTTGATGAAACATATCGTGAGTTAAGTTTCAACAATCCACCACCATTAGCAGCAAGTATTAGCGATAATGTTATTTCTGTTTCATCGGTAAGTAAGGCCTATGGTTTACCCGGAATTAGAATGGGTTGGATTGCCTGTAAAAACAAGCATTTGTTGGAAACTTTCTTAGCCGCCAAAGAACAGATTTTTATTTGTAACTCATTGCTTGATGAACATGTGGCCTTGCATTATCTGCAGCATAAGCAGCAATTTTTTGCCCCTATCAAGCAGCATATCAACAATAATTTTAAGGTACTTGAGGAGCACATGAATAGCAGTAAAAATTTAGAATGGGTAAAACCACAGGGAGGTGTAGTATGCTATCCCAGAATTATACCAAGTATTGATTATAAAGCATTTTATGCAGAACTCTATCACAAACATAAAACTTTGGTTGGTGCGGGGCATTGGTTCGAAACATCACAAAAATATATGCGCATAGGTTTTGGTTGGCCCACAAAGGAAGCGCTGCAACAAGGGCTCCTGCATATAGAAACAACAATTGATGGTTTAAAATGATAATTTAATTAAGTTTGGCAAATCTTTACTCATTAATACATTCTGAAAATGTCGGTTCACAAAGAAGTAAAAAAAGTAACTACCAACACCTTGCAGGAGATGAAGCGCAGAGGCGAGAAAATTGCCATGCTCACGGCCTACGATTATTCAATGGCAAAAATCATTGATGCGGCAGGTATCGATGTTATTTTGGTTGGCGATAGTGCTAGTAATGTGATGGCAGGTCATGAAACTACCTTGCCAATTACTTTGGATCAAATGATTTATCATGCGGCCTCCGTGATTAGGGGTGTTGACAGAGCTTTGGTTGTTGTTGATTTACCATTTGGTTCCTATCAGGGAAACTCCAAAGAAGCGCTCACCTCTGCCATTCGTGTAATGAAAGAGTCAGGAGCGCATGCTGTAAAGATGGAGGGAGGTAAAGAAATTGAAGAATCGGTAAAACGAATTTTATCTGCAGGTATTCCTGTAATGGGGCACTTGGGTTTAACACCGCAGTCGATTTATAAATTTGGCACATACAACGTGCGCGCCAAAGAAGATGAGGAAGCCAAGCGCTTAATTGAAGATGCACACGTATTGGAAAAAGCCGGGTGCTTTGCCATCGTGCTCGAGAAGATACCTGCCACATTGGCCACCAAAGCAGCCAAAGAAATTTCGGTGCCTATGATAGGGATAGGCGCGGGTAGTGGAGTTGATGGTCAGGTACTGGTATTGCATGATATGCTAGGTTTGAATGTTGGGTTTAATCCAAGGTTTTTAAGACGTTATCTCAATCTATTTGATGAAATTAAACAAGCAGTTGGCAGCTATGTGAGCGATGTAAAAGCCAAAGATTTCCCGAATGCCGGTGAACAATACTAAATAGGCGCTCCATGATATTGAAAAAATTATTCAGAAAAAAATCTGCCGCACATATTCTTGAACAATTAGACCATGCCAAAGAAGGACAAGGAGGTTTGGCTCGGCATTTAGGAGTGCGCGATTTAACTGCTTTTGGAATTGCTGCCATTATTGGTGCGGGTATTTTTAGTACCATTGGCAAAGCCAGTGCCGATGGTGGACCTGCTGTTATTTTTCTGTTTTTATTTACCGCATTGGCATGTGGTTTTGCAGCGTTTGCTTATGCCGAATTTGCTTCTATGGTACCTGTTAGTGGCAGTGCTTATACATACTCATATGTGGCATTTGGTGAATTCTTCGCTTGGATTATTGGTTGGGCACTCATCATGGAATATGCTATCGGAAATATCGTGGTGGCCATTTCTTGGAGCGATTATTTTGTTTCATTGCTTGATGCAATCAATATTCCCGCATTAGGCATACGTGGCATACATGTACCTGAATGGGCTACCATGGATTACTTTACTGCTCGCAATGGATACGAGGAAGCAACAAGGTTAATGGCTGCAGGAAACGTTTTAGAAGGTTCAGCATTGTCGCAATACAACGCATGGAAGTATGCGCCAACATTAGGGAACTTTCATGTTGTTCTTGATATACCGGCTTTGCTCATTATTTTTCTGATAACCGCTTTGGTATACCGAGGTATGAAAGAAACGCGCAACGCAGGCAATGCCATGGTGGTGGTTAAACTTGCAGTAGTTTTAATCATCATTTTTGTGGGGATATTTTATATTGATGTAAATAATTGGCATCCATTTGCACCCAACGGTATAAGTGGTATTTTGAAAGGAGTTTCCGCAGTATTTTTTGCCTATATAGGTTTTGATGCCATCAGCACAACTGCCGAAGAATGTAAAAATCCACAACGCGATTTGCCAAAAGGAATGATGTATGCCATTATCATTTGCACCCTATTGTACGTTGCTGTGGCGCTTGTTCTTACTGGAATGGTAAGTTATAAAGAACTTAATGTGGGAGATCCATTGGCTTTTGTATTCGAAAAATTACATCTAACCAAGTTGTCGGGATTAATTTCGGTAAGCGCTGTGGTAGCAATGGCAAGTGTGCTATTGGTTTTTCAAATGGGTCAACCGCGTATTTGGATGAGTATGAGTAAAGATGGATTACTGCCTAAAAAGTTTGCGCATATACATCCTAAATATAAAACTCCCGGATTTAGCACTATTGTAACAGGTTTTGTAGTGGGTATTCCAGCATTGTTTATGGATTTAAGTACAGTGGCCGATATATGCAGTATAGGTACCTTGTTTGCTTTTGTGCTTGTGTGCGCAGGCGTATTAAAATTGCAGTTAGATCCACATGCCCCCGAAAGAAAATTCAAAACACCATACATCAATGGAAAGTTCATTGTGCCTGCGTTATTTGTGAGCGGTGTATTGATAGCCCTGCTGTTTAACCAAACCAATACAATGAACTTTTTGAAGATGCAGAAATTAAAAGATAGTGAACAAATTATTGCAGCGCTTGATGTGCATGATAAATTTGAGTTGCAAAAGTCGGCCATGCAAGATCAACTTATTGATGTTACATACTTTAAATCTGCAGATGTTGCTGCTGAAATTGTTACTAGCACAGATACCAATCAACTTCAATTATTCTTGGAAAGAAGTTCTATCGATAAAGCTAAATACATGCAAACGGGCTGGGAGGTTTTCAAGCATCAAATTCCTTATTGGATATTTATTTTGATAGCGCTGCTGATGTGTTTTTACAGTTTTAAACATTCCTTCTCTCTAATTCCTGTGTTAGGGATGATGTGTTGTTTGTATATGATGAGTGAGCTGGGTCTCCACAATTGGATTGGCTTTACCGCATGGCTGTTGGTGGGATTGGTGATTTATTTTGGATACGGCTACAGGCACAGTAAGCTGAATGTGAATTAGGTGCATTGGTATGCTAAGGAATTTTTAGTTTTAAGTTTAAGTTATATATTTGTACTTAACGTACACACGCATTATGGTTTTCAAAAAATATCAATTCAACATTTTATTCAGTTTTTTTTCATTCATCATCATGTTGACTTTGTGTGCAGGATGCGGTACTTTCACTACTGATGAAATTAACAGCGGGACAATCGAGTACGAAATTTCTTACCCCAATCCTTCTGAAATAACAATGAGTTTGGATTTAATGCCTAAAACTTTGACTTACAGGTTTTCAGAGAATCATACATGCAGTGAAATTTCAGCGGGTTTAGGTGCGCTTAAAACAAATGTGTTGACCGATTTTAATGAGAAGAAAGTGATACAAACGCTCAACTTGATGGGTAAAAAATATAAGGTAGATTTCGATCAAGCAGCAATCGATAGCATGTTG
>JBILUU010000180.1:0-6101 GCA_044370815.1 Bacteroidia bacterium | reverse complement strand
AATTCTCATTCTTTTGTCTTGAAACAAAAGAATCACCTGAGCAAAGCGAAAGCATGAATACCATTAAAAACAAACACTTATGAATAAAAATTCAAGGCTGCGTGAAAATTGTCTAAAAAATATAATGAAAGGCTAAAAGAAAAAAACTCGCTAGCGCTCAAACAGTTTTTCTTTTCATTCTAAAAAAATCTGTTTTAATACTTTAAATTCAACTTCTAAATAATCGAACGCCTTTCATTATATTTTTCTTAACGCCATTTTCACAAGGCCAGCATCATTTTTTTTAAACACGAAACTACAATGAAACATGTTAGCTAATTATTTCTAATGCAAGCGCATTATTGGAATTCGGGTTAAAAATAGCTGCCAGGTGGGAATCCCATACTAAAATCCACAATGCGCTAATTTTTTACCTGCTACCGATGAACTCGGGTTAAATCCATCACGATATTTTGAGATGATAATAGTAATAGCAATGTAATTGGCATTACGAGTTTCTTATTCTAAACGATTGATTAACTTTGCCACATGAAAACCAAAACGCTCAAAAAAAATAAAGTGAATGTAATTACACTTGGCTGCTCAAAGAATATTGTTGACAGCGAGGTGCTTATGGGACAATTGCGCGCCAATCATTTTGAAGTGGAACATGAGAGCAGCAATGACGATGCAGCAGTTGTTATCATTAATACCTGCGGATTTATTGACAATGCCAAACAAGAAAGTATTGATACCATCCTAAAATTTTCGGCTGCCAAACAAAACGGAAAAATTGACAAGCTGTATGTTACAGGATGTTTGAGCGAAAGATACAAACCTGAGTTGGAAAAGGAAATTCCTCATGTAGATGCTTATTTTGGCACAAGAGATTTACCAAGAATATTAAAAACACTGAAGGCCGACTATAAGCAAGAGCTCTTGGGAGAGCGCCTGCTCACTACACCTAATCATTCGGCCTATTTTAAAATTTCTGAAGGATGCGACCGGCCTTGCTCCTTTTGCGCTATTCCATTAATGCGTGGCAAGCATGTTTCTGTGCCTGTTGAAGACCTGGTTAAACAAGCCGGGCAATTGGCAAAAAATGGCACAAAGGAATTAATGATTATTGCGCAAGACAGCACCTATTATGGATTAGATTTATACAAAGAAAGAAAGCTTGCCTATTTATTAGAAAAATTATCTGATGTAGATGGAATTGAGTGGCTGCGCTTGCATTATGCCTTCCCGAGTGGCTTTCCAATTGATGTTTTAGAAGTAATGAAAAACAATCCAAAGGTATGTAACTATATTGATATGCCTTTACAACACATCACCGACAACATGCTTAAAAGCATGCGAAGAGGCACCACCAAACAAAAAACCATCGATTTGGTGAATATGATACGTGATAAGGTTCCCAACATTGCCATCAGAACAACATTGATTGCCGGTTATCCCGGAGAAACAGAAAAAGATCACGAGGAAATGGCTGAATGGGTTAGCAACAGCCGTTTTGACCGCCTAGGTATTTTCACCTATTCACATGAAGACAATACACATGCTTTTTCACTAAATGACAATGTTCCTGCAAAGGTAAAACAGAAAAGGGCCGACCACATTATGAGCATACAACAACAAATTTCAAAGGAGTTGAACGAAGAAAAAATTGGAAAGACATTTAAAGTTTTGTTTGACAAAAAAGAAGGAGATTACTTTGTTGGTCGCACTGAATACGACTCTGCAGAGGTTGACAATGAGGTTTTATTAGATGCCAAAACTAATTATGTGCGCGTTGGAGACTTTGCCGATATTGAAATTACCGGTGCCGAAGACTATGACTTGTTTGGTGTGCGAGTAGATAAACAATGATTGCTTTGAGGACCATCAAACTATCTGATGAATTTCTTTATTAAACATTGGATTAAACCGCAACGCCAATAATACACACATCATCAATTTGTTCGTAGTGACCTTTCCACATGGTAAAGAATCTCTCCATCATTTCAACTTGAGTGACCATGCTGTTGCTTTGATGCGCAAGAATGAGCTCGCGTAAATGTTTTACCTTTAATTTTTTTCCTTTATCACCGCCAAATTGATCAGCAAGTCCATCGGTAAAAATATAAAACTTATCTCCCTTCTTTAATTGAATTTGGTGTGTATCAAAATTTGTGGGCTTGTCATATTTCCCTACAGGCTGCCTATTGGGCTTATACTCAAACATCTCTTGATTTCTTACAATCCAAAGTGGATTGTTGGCACCTGCCCAGTACAAGTTGTATGTTTTAAAATCGAATACGCATAATGAGATATCCATACCATCGCTCACTTCAATTTCGCTTTTAGCGAAAGTCTCAATCACTAAGTCTCTAACCTTATCAAGAATTTTACCCGGATCAATAAGATAAAACTCATTCACAGCTCTATTGAGTGCGTTGCTACAAAAAATACTGATCATGGCCCCCGGAACACCATGCCCTGTGCAATCGGCTACAGCAAAATATACGCATTGAGAAGGATCGATTTGCGTATCTGCAGGTTTTAAAAAATTGCCCGCCTCATCTTTAGGAAAAGTGTCGAGCCAATAAAAATCGCCTGCCACTATATCCTTTGGTTGGTAGTACACATAGTAGTTGGGGAAGTAACTGTTGATTAATTTTTTTGAGGGGAGAATGGCTTCTTGCAATCGCTTTGCATAAACAATTGAGTCGAATATCTCCTTATTTTTTTCTTCAAGAATACTCTTTTGTAAGGCAATACTATCCCTTTGTTTTTCTAAGAAGTCTTTTTGCTTTTCAATGATAAACTTTTGTTTACGCATAATTCTGAGTCGGCTATTAATGAATAATGACAGAATAACCAACATTACCAAACCTACAATCAACACGTATCTCTTAGTTCTTTCATTATTTAACTTGGCCTGTTGTGCCTCAATTTGCGCCTGTTGAAGTTGCTTTTCAGATGCATTGCGTAGGCTGTCTTGTTCAGTTTTTTTCTCAAATTCAAACATCAATTCTTTTCTAGTGATTTCCTTCTTGTTCTCTTGTCCATTGAGGCTATCACGCAAAACCACATATTTTTCATAAGCAGAAAGAGATGCGGCATAATTTCCTCTAATTTTTTCTATTTCATAAAATTGAAGTCTGCAATCCCTTTCCACATCAATTTGGTTTAAATCGTTAGCAATTAATAGGGCTTTTTGTGCATTTTCTTCGGCTAACTTCAATAAATTTTCTTTCGTGGGAACAATCTTACTACGGTATTTTGATTTATACATTTCGATATACACCGTTGATAAATTCTTCAAATTAATCGCAACCTCCTTTTTTGAATTCAAGGCTTGATGTTTTTCATTAGATTGTTCGATGTAGTATAGTGCTGTATCAAAATCTTTATTCTCGATGTAGATGCCTGCAATATTGGCGAGTGTATTGGCAATATTACGATCATCCTTGGCTTTCTCAAACATCTTCAATGCTTCATTGCAATACTGCAAAGACTTTGCTTGTTCATTCTTTTTATTGTAGAGCATTCCTATACTGAGATAGTTTTTTGCTTGACCGAGTACATTCCCTATTGCCTTATCAACTTCATTAGCCTTGAATGCAAACTGAAGTCCTTTATCATATTCTCTGATATCATAATACACCAAAACAATATTTCCGTAGCACGTTGATAGTCCTTTTTGAAAATTTATTTCTTCAAAAATGCGGGTGGATTTAAAAAAATAATCAAGTGCCTTTGAAAAATTAGCTTGATTGTAGTATATCAAACCAATATTCATGAGATTGCTTCCCATACCTTTTTTATTACCATTTTTTCTTTCTGCTTCCAACGCTTTTTGATAGTGTTTTAGAGCATTGGCGTAATCAGACAAACCATAATAGTTTACTCCAATAAAACGATTAGCTTTTGCTTGACCACTAATAAAATTGAGTTTCTCGGCAAGTTGAAGTGCCTGCTGACCCGCTGCTATTCCCTTCTCAGGATTAATATTAAAGTAAGCAAACGAAATCTCACATAAAGAATTTACCCTATTGGTATCCTGCAAATCATTTTTTAAGATACGATATTCAATTGAATCAACTCTCTCTTGCCCTTGCTTTTGGGCGAATACAGTTATTTTAGCAATTAAAATCAGAGAAACAATTGCCCAAAACACACTTCGATGCGAAACAAGTTTAATCATCCACGATTATTGATTAGTAATGTTTATATAAAAAGCTTTCATCATTTACATATTCCTTCTATACTGACCTCCAACCTCAAACAAAGTATTGGTAATTTGACCGAGAGAACAATACTTTACGGCTTCCATCAATTCAACAAATAGATTTTGATTGTTGATAGCTGCGTGTTTCAGGTTTTGAAAAAGCTGAGGACTTTTATCCTCACAAGTTTTATGCAGCTGCTCCAGCATATTGATTTGATATTCTTTCTCTTCTTTAGTTGCTCTGATAACCTCTGCCGGAATCACCGTTGGAGAGCCCTTAGAAGAAAGAAATGTGTTGACTCCAATGATCGGAAATTCACCTGTATGCTTGAGCGTTTCGTAGTACAAGCTTTCTTCCTGTATCTTGCCGCGCTGATACATTGTTTCCATGGCACCAAGCACACCGCCCCTCTCATTAATTTTATCAAACTCAGCTAACACCGCCTCTTCAACCAAATCGGTCAACTCTTCTATAATAAAAGAGCCCTGCATAGGATTTTCGTTTTTAGCAAGTCCTAATTCACGATTAATAATCAGCTGAATGGCCATTGCCCTTCTCACGCTTTCCTCGGTTGGTGTTGTTATAGCCTCATCGTAGGCATTGGTATGCAAACTATTGCAATTATCATATATTGCATATAGCGCCTGCAGTGTTGTTCTTATATCGTTAAAATCAATTTCTTGCGCATGCAGTGAACGACCACTTGTTTGAATATGGTATTTCAACATTTGAGAACGTTCATTGGCATTGTATTTCAACTTCATGGCTTTTGCCCAAATTCTTCTTGCTACTCTTCCAATTACCGCGTATTCAGGATCAATTCCATTACTAAAAAAGAACGACAAGTTAGGTGCAAAAGAATCGATGTGCATTCCACGGCTTAAATAATATTCTACAAAGGTAAATCCATTACTTAAGGTGAGGGCGAGCTGTGTGATTGGATTGGCTCCCGCTTCAGCAATATGATAACCGCTAATAGAAACCGAATAAAAATTTCTGACATTATTATCAATAAAATACTGTTGCACATCCCCCATTAAACGGAGAGAGAACTCGGTACTGAATATACAGGTATTTTGCGCCTGATCTTCTTTTAGAATATCGGCCTGTACGGTACCGCGCACAGCAGAAAGTGTTTCGGCTTTAATTTTCTTATACACATCAGGAGGCAGCACCTGATCTCCGGTTACACCAAGTAGCATCAATCCTAAACAATCATTACCTGCCGGAATCTCTCCCTGGTATGAGGGGCGCTTTGTACCTTTGGCTCGATAAATGGCCTCAATTTTTTCATTGACTTCTTTTTCAAGACCATTCTTCTTGATATAAATTTCGCATTGTTGATCGATTGCAGCATTCATATAAAATGCAGCAATGATGGCGGCTGGCCCATTGATGGTCATACTTACCGAGGTATTGGGTGAAGCCAAATTAAAACCACTGTAAAGTTTTTTTGCATCATCAAGACAGCATACCGATACACCGCTGTTACCAATCTTTCCATAAATATCAGGACGATGATCCGGGTCGTTGCCATACAGTGTAACACTATCGAATGCAGTGCTCAAACGCTTAGCAGGCAAACCCATACTTACATAGTGGAAACGTTTATTGGTACGCTCTGGACCGCCTTCTCCGGCAAACATACGTGTTGGGTCCTCTCCCTCTCTTTTGAAAGGATAAATTCCTGAAGTATATGGAAATTCACCCGGCACATTTTCTTGTAATGTCCACCTCAACAAATCACCCCAAGCCTTATATCTGGGTGTGCTTACCTTTGGCACCTGTGTATGCGATAATGACTCGTAATGGGTAGCTACTTTGATTTCCTTATCGCGCACTTTAAAAATATAATGCTCATTTTTGTACAACTGAAACTTGGCCTGCATACTTTCGATGGTCTTTTTA
>JBILUU010000179.1:0-6110 GCA_044370815.1 Bacteroidia bacterium | reverse complement strand
TAAATTGATCAAAGCAGCTGTAAATACACAATGGGGAAAAATACATGATTACAAGAGTATAGAGCATGCGGCTCAATTTGCCGAGCGTGTGCCATTGCAGGATTATGATAGCCTAAAGCCATACATCGATAGAATGAGAAAGGGTGAACAGCAGGTGCTTTGGAATACTGAAGTAAGGTGGTTTGCTAAATCATCAGGAACCACTAATGATAAAAGCAAGTTCATTCCTATCAGTAACGAGTCCTTGGAAGAATGTCATTTCAAGGGTGGGAAAGATATGTTGAGTATTTACTGCAGCAACTTTCCCGATACACAATTATTCACAGGAAAATCACTCACACTTGCCGGAAGTATGAGAAATGTTGATGGCTTCGAAGCTGCACATGATGGTGATTTGTCGGCAGTAATTGTGCAAAATTTACCCTTATTGGCCGAATTGGCCAGAACACCCAACACCGAAATTACCATCATGGATGGTTGGGACCAAAAAATAGAAAAATTAGCGGAGGCTACTATACAGGAGAATGTCACAAGTTTAGTTGGTGTTCCCTCTTGGATGCTCATACTTTTGAGACATATTTTGGAAAAGACCAATAAAAAAAACATTACTGATGTATGGCCAAACCTCGAAGTGTATTTTCATGGTGGTGTTAATTTTAGTCCTTATGTGAATCATTTTAAAAGTATTATTCCTAAGGATATTTTTTACCTAGAGACCTACAATGCATCAGAAGGTTTTTTTGGTATTCAAGATCAGGTTCATTCAAAAGATTTACTGCTGATGCTCGACTATGGTGTGTATTTCGAATTTATACCATTACATCAGCAACACACACAAAAAGTGATAGCGCTTGAGGAGGTAGAAATAGGTATAGATTATGCTGTTGTTATTTCTACAAATGGCGGATTGTGGAGATATCAAATTGGAGATGCCATACAGTTCACCTCGCTCAATCCTTATCGATTTAAAATTGTGGGGCGTACCAAACATTTTATCAACGCTTTTGGCGAAGAGTTGATGATTGATAATGCAGAGCAAGCCATTTTAACTGCTTGCGAAAAAACCGGTGCTGCTATTGCAGAGTACACCGCTGCGCCTGTTTTTTTTGGCGATAATCAAGGCGGAAGTCATCAGTGGATTATTGAATTTGAAAGACCTCCACAGAACATCAACTTTTTTACTGAGCTCTTGGATAACGCACTTAAAAACTTAAACTCTGACTATGAGGCAAAGCGCTTCAACGATATTTTGCTGAAACCACCTGTACTTACCGTTGCTCCTAAAGGCACATTTTTAAATTGGCTGCGAGCAAAAAATAAACTAGGCGGACAATTTAAAGTACCCCGACTTTCTAATGAAAGAGTAATTATGGATGAAATATTAAAACAGATCAATCAGCATGCATAAAATCATCAGCGCATCAATTATTTATATGCTCTTATCCATATTTTTTTGCCACGCGCAAAGCAATTGGGAAAGTTTAAATATGATTAAAACACTGGATGTAAAAGCCAAACTGATTGCAACTGATAAACTAGGAAATTTATACACTGTAAACGATCAGGAGATAATTAAATTTGATGCCAATGGTCAAATGTTGCAGAAAAACTCCATCAAAAGCTTGGGTAATATTTTTTCCATTGATGTGAGTAATCCTCTAAAAATACTTGCCTTTTTTCGCGATTACAACAAAGTAATCTTTCTTGATAATATGCTGGCAACAACACCTAATGGAATCGATTTATCTTCCATTGCATTTGATCAAGCAACATTGGTTTGTACTTCTCACGACAATGGAATTTGGCTTTACAACATTCTTAATTTTGAAATTGTAAGGATGGACCCCTCTCTCAAAATAACTCATCAAAGCGGCAATATTGCCCAGCTAACCGGTAATGCCATTAAACCAATGGCTATGTTCGAAACAAATAACAGGGTTTACCTTTGCGATACCTTACAAGGGGTGTTGATATTTGATGTTTTTGGCACTTATATTAAAACCATTCCAATTAAATCTATCAGAGATTTGCAAGTAGAGAACAATATCCTTTATTTTATTGATCAAACCGGTTTTGGGAGCTTTGACCTTGATTTGATCAGGCAAACTGAAATTCCTTTGCCCGAAAAAAACATTCAACAAATCAGACTGCAAAAAAATAGAGTATTTATGCGACTTTCGGATAGGGTGGTAATTTATGGGTACTGAAAATTGTATAAGTTTGATTTTTAATTTATTAACTAATTAATTGAGGGGCTGCACAGTCATATTTAAATTAATATTAACTTTGCACCCAATAGTATATTCAAAATCTTTAATATTGTTTGCTATGTTTAACAAAACCAAAACAACATTTATGACTAAGAATCATGATATCGACACCGGAAGCATCAACTTGATTGGTGTAGGTACAACTATAAATGGAGAAATTAAATCTAACGGTGATGTCAGAATTGATGGTTCACTTGTTGGATCAGTCAATACAAAAGGTAAGGTTGTAATTGGTAGCACAGGCAGTGTAGAAGGAGAAATCTTCTGTCAAAATGCCGATATATCAGGAGCAATCAATGGCAACATTACTGTGTCTGAATTACTAGCCTTAAAAGCTACTGCCAATTTGAAAGGTGAAATCACCACAAATAAACTTTCAATTGAGCCTGGTGCCAATTTCAGCGGTGCATGCAGCATGGGAGGTGTGGTAAAAGATCTGAAACATGCAGAATCAAGATCAGACAAAAAAGTCGAAAAAACAGCCTGATCCGCGCAAATCCAACAGCATTCTTAAATACAGCGGTATGGGATTGCAAATGGGTGCAATCATGTTGCTGGGTGCCTGGGGCGGAATGCAGCTTGATAAATATTTTAAAATTCATAACAACATCTTTACTGCCACCCTTACTATTATTGGGGTATTTGTTGCTGTTTACCTTACGATCAAGGATTTGATCAAAAACAAGTAGCTCTATAAATCATGGTAAGAAAATACGCTCTTTCATTCCTCTTTTTCAATATCGGTTTTGTACTCTTATTGATTGCAATTGCACATGCTGCTCCACAAATGCAGCTCAATAAAATTAGCTGGGGTATTTATACTTTGTTCGTAGTTTCCACTTTAATGGTGCATTTATTCCTCACCGGTGACAACAGTACAAAAGATAATGTATTTATAAGGAAGTTTATGCTTGCAACAGCATTGAAACTACTTATTTATCTAGCTATCATTGTGTTTTTCTTTTTGTTCTATAAAGCGCTCGCCAAAACATTTATATTATGGTTTTTACTGCACTATACTTGTTTTACTGCCTTCGAAACAATAATGCTATACAGTAGCAATAATAAATAAATCAAATTACTAATTTTGCAAGCTTAAATTCAGTATCCCTATCATGGAAAATATCATCAAATCAGAATTTTTTAACGAGGCCAATATCCTCAAACTTAAAGAGGAATTTAATAACGCTAAACCATACCGTCACCTTGCTATTGATAATTTTCTGAATGCCGAATTTGCAGAACAGTTGTACGCTAAATTTCCCCCACTCGAGGTGCTCAACAAGCACTATCATGGATTAAACGAAAATAAATCAGAAGGGAGCAATTTCGATAATTTTGATGCTGTATTTAAATCATTGCGACAAGCTGTTGCTTCAAAAGAGATGACTGATGCACTCGAAAAAATAACTGGCATCAAAGGTCTTTTTACTACCGAAGATAGTCTCGGTTCTGGAGTTCATCAGGGAAAAAACGGAAGCTACCTTGATGTGCATATCGATTTCAATATTCATCACGTTCAAAAAATTCATCGCAGACTCAACCTACTTATTTTTCTTAATAAAAATTGGAAGGAAGAGTATGGTGGCAAGGTAGAATTATGGAATGAAGATGTAACAAAATTAGGCCAAGCTTATTTGCCTAGTTTAAACCGATGTGTGATATTTGAAACAAATGAAATCAGCTATCACGGATACTCCACCATTACTGTGCCTGAAGGTGAAACACGAAAGTCATTCTATACCTACTATTACACTCCCATAGGAGATTATAAAGGAAAATACCACGATACCGTTTTTAAAGCAAGACCAGAGGAGGGCGCGCTCAAAAAAATTAAAACAGATATCAAGGAAACGCTAAAAAACAATATCAAAAGAACCATGCTCAAGTTGGGCATCAAGTTTTAAAACACTGTAATTTTTATCTATGTCTGAATTTGATCAATATACTGAATACGTTGATTTTCCATGTCATTATGAACGGCTTGATTGGATTTTTAATACCATCAAGAAAGCAGGTAAAGTACCTGTAAATATTTTGGATGTTGGATGCGGTACAGGTAATGTTACCTTGCCGCTTTGTGTGATACCGCATGCGCAAGTTACCGGTATTGATGTACACCAAGGCAATTTAGATATTACCGCATCAAAGAATAAATTTTCAAATTTAAAACTTGAATTTCGGTATTTCGAAAAAGCAGATATTGGCCAATACGATTATATCATTCTAACAGAAGTACTCGAACACATCCCAAATTATACTGAGATATTGGCCTATGCAGCCCAGCATGGAAAAAAAGGAATGGAATTACTCATTACAGTTCCTAATGGATTTGGGCCCTTTGAAATGGCTATGCAACCCTTGTACTTGATGCGAAAAATGGGACTCAATGGATTTATTTGGAAGGTTAAAAAACTATTGGGTAAAAAAGAACCATACTCCCAAAATTACGATACACCGCATGTTAACTTTTTTACGGTGCCTCGTCTTAAACGCGAAAGTAAAGAAATTGGTATGAAGGTTATTGAAGTTAAAAATGCTTACTTTATTGCTCCCATCATCGAAACATATTTGCCTTTCATTCCACTCAAAACAATATCAAAGATCGATAATAAATTGGCGCAAATATTGCCCCACTTTTTAGCATCCGGGCACTATTACCGCATCGTACATCAATAATAAAAAAGACCCCACAGTTGATTCAATTGTGGGGTCTTTTTTATTACAACTATTGATCAATTTTACCTTCGCATCAAAGTAACTGTTCCATGAATTTTTACAGGTTCAACATTGTTTTTGCTTTGTGCCACGCCAATGTAAAAATAAACCCCATCTGGACAAGGTTGACCGGTAAGAAATTGATTACCGTCCCATCCTCCGTTACCAAGGAAAAAACCTACTTTTTGACCCCAACGGTTAAAAATAGTAACTTCAAGTGAACGATAGTTTTCATTGTAAATGGTGAACTTATCATTCAATCCGTCTCCGTTAATAGTAAACACGTTTGGTACAAATAAGGAGTCGGGTAAAGGTTCTTCACAAAATTTATTTTGCACAATGAAGGTATCGATATTGGCACAAGTGTTGCCTGGTGAAAAATATGTTACCACGTAAACACCAGGATCATTGGTTTCTAAAATTTGACCTGTAAATCCATTATTCCATGTGAAGTTGGTTCCATTACCTGCATTTAATCTGATATTATCGCCATCACAAACTGTTGAGTCAATCGTGCGCGATGGTCCTGCATCACGTAATGAAACAAAAATGGTGTCCTGTTCTTTACATCCAATTGCAGGGTAACTGGTTGCCTGTACCACATAATAGGTATCGGTGGTTGGAAAAACAACAGCAGTTTGTGTATTGGCAACCGTTGAATCTACCTCCATCCAATTGTAAGAGTACCCTGAGTTAAATGGATCAGAGGTTAGTTCAAGCGGAACACCCGGACACACGATGGTATCATTGCCGGCATCAACCAGTGGGAGAGGCCTTACAATTACATTCTTTACACCGTTAGCTGTTCCACAATCGTTTACCGCACTCATAATAACGGGTACAGTTCCTGTATTTGGAAAATATACATTGGTGAAATTATTTAATGTGTCAATGATTAGCCCATTGCTATTTGTGCTCCAATTGTAGAAGGTATTGTTCTGAAGAATCCCATTGAAGGTGGCGGTATCTCCAACACATACCTGTCCCGGCCCTGACACAGCTACAGAAGGTGGTCCTATTACAATTACATGGGCAGTATCTGAGCCTGGGCCTACACAACCAAAGTTGGTTTCAACTACACTCATGTAAAAATTACCTGTTTGATTGAACAATACACCCGTA
>JBILUU010000178.1:0-6141 GCA_044370815.1 Bacteroidia bacterium | reverse complement strand
CATGTAATACTAAAGACAAATACATTGTAGTCCAACTTTTCATCGAAATTCCGCACAATCGAAAATGCGGAATCGCTAAAGCAGCCGTAATATCTTTTCACCCCAAATTCCAATAATCTCAAATTAACCCGAATTCCGCATTAGAAAATGCGGAATCGCTAAAACAGCTGTAATTCAATCCATTGGTTCAATGGATTGAAAACACCTGCTAAGCGGGATTACCCTCATAAAATCACTAGTGCGTTACATGCGTAACTTCTACTGATTAATTCGGGATTAAGCAATAGGAGATTTGGAAAATCGAACTATTGATTTGGTTAGGTTAATGCCGATACTACTTGAAATTAGTCCAATAAGGTTAAGCCGTAATTGGACTAAATTGAAAGTGTAATCGGTATAAAAATATGGTCTACAGTTTCTTTATCATTTACGCATTTTTAATGCGTAATCTGGGTTGAAAATGTTTAATTCCAAAAGCAAATTTATTGAAGCACAAGTCAAATTAATTTTTAAAAGATTACTTCATCTCATCAAATACTGCCCTTGACATAAGCAACAACTCCGATTTGCCTGCGGCTTTCAACTCTTTGTTGAGTGCTGTCATGTATTTACTGTCGATAGCCGCATAGGCTACTTCGTTATCCTTAATATCTTTGGCAAAAGAATCAGATTTTTCGAATTGCGTGGCACTTGGCTTGCCTTGATAACTCACCACCTGAATATACAAATTACTCAATTTATCACGCAAATATTTGTTGCCATCGGTAATCATCCCTTCTTTGCTATCAACCACCAAATTGCGCTGAGCATCTATTTTTGAAGCATACTCGATCAACATTTTTTTCACTTTTTCATTTGATGCAAACTCTTTTTCCAATGATTTTAACTTTGCTTTTAAATCATCATGACTATTGATGCTGTAGGTAAAATCATTGCACTGCTTGTAAATTTTCATCATCAATTCATGTCGGCTTTCCTTGTCGGCCGCAGTGTACTCACTGTTTGGATTGTTGATGATGCTAAACGGAACATAAGTGGTATCTGCATCTTTCACTACTTTTAACTTGTAATTGCCGGCTTTTAGCGGAGCCCCGTAGTAACCTGCATAAGCAGCAGAAGGCCCTGTTGGCATCTTTGGCGCTTTAATTTGCAAATCAATCTCGAGCATGTTAATACCCTTTCTCTTGCTTGCAATTTTTGAGCACATCTTTTTGTTTTGCTCATCAAGTATATCTACATAAAAGTCGCCTCCCATATGCTTTTTAGGCAGGTAGTAGGTAAACACAAAACCTGAGCGCGGATTAATAAAGCCTGCTTCATCATCGCCAAAACTAATGGCATCGAAACCAAACTCAGGATAAAAGTACGGCTTGATAGCAAAGGCATGAAACTTACTGATTAAAATTTCTTCGGTGAGCTGACGTATCGGTGTAATGTCATCTACAATCATGATGCCTCTGCCGTGTGTAGCAAGCGCTAAATCATTGGTTTTTGGATGTATGGCAATATCGCGAACGGCCACATTAGGAATGTTGTTGTTGTGATCTAGTTGTGCCCAATTAGCTCCACCGTCAAGGGTTAAAAACAACCCGAATTCGCTGCCTACAAAAAGTAAATTTTTATTCTGTAAATCTTCTTTTACTACGTGGCAATAACCTTTGATGGTATTGCCACCCATGCGTGTCCATGTTACTCCGTAATCGGTAGTTTTGTATACATAAGCATTCATGTCGCCTTGTGTGTGATTATCGAAAGTGACATACGCTGTTCCTTCGCTGTAGCGGCTTGCATCAATGCTGCTTACCCAACTGAAGGCAGGCAAATCTTTGATATTTTTTACTACATTATTCCATGTTTTACCACCGTCTTTGGTGAGTTGTACATTGCCATCATCGGTACCCACCCAAATTACTTTTTCGTTGAGTGGCGACTCAGAAATGCTGTAAATAGTGCAGTGATTTTCGGCACTGCTGTTGTCAGAGGTAAGCCCTCCGCTGTCTTCCTGCTTTTGTTTTACAGGGTCGTTTGTTGTTAAATCGGGAGAAATTTTTTCCCATGAATCGCCTTTGTTATATGACACAAACAAGTACTGTGCGGCATAATACAATTTATTTTTATTAGTAGGACTTGTGCCAATAGGAGAGTTCCAATTGTATCTGTATCGCGGCTGACCAGCCATTTCGAGTGGCTTAATACTCTTTGCTGTTTTTGTTTTTTTGTTGTAGCGCTGCAGCTCTCCCCCTTGCGACTCGCTGTAAACAAAGTTGTTGTCAGCTGGGTCGGGTACTACCCAAAATCCATCGCCCCAGCCTACGGTTGTCCAATTGCGGTTCTCAATAGAACCTGTAAGTGTTCTTGAAGGACCCATCCATGAACCATTGTCTTGAAGGCCTCCATATACATTGTAATTTTCTTCATTGTCGCAAGCCACATGATAAAATTGTCCAACAGGCAGGTTGCGGTGCTGTGCAAAATTAGAGCCCCTGTCGTAGCTCACATACACACCACCATCGGTGGCCACTACAATATTATCGGTGTTATTAGGGTTAATCCATACATCATGATAATCGCCATGCGCACCACCTCTGAAAGGAGTAAATGATTTGCCGCCATCAGTGCTTACAAGCATATTTAATCCTGCTCTGTATATTCTGTTGGGGTCTTTAGGGTCGGCAATTAATTTGGTGAAGTAAAAAGGCCTTTCAATAATGTAATTGTGCGTACCTGTTTTGGTCCATGTTTCGCCTTTATCGTTGCTGCGATACATAGCAGTTTCCTTCGATTCGATAGTGGCATATACCACGTTTGCATCTGCCGGAGAAACAGCCAACCCTATACGTCCTAAATTTCCGGCAGGAATACCATTGCTTAGTTTTTTCCAAGTGGCACCGCCATCGGTTGATTTGTAGATGCCGCCATTTTTACCACCCGAGTTAAAGGCGTATGCTTTTCTGCGAAACTCCCAAGCAGCAGCATACATAATATCGGGGTTTGCAGGATCGATTGCGATATCAGAAATACCTGTTTGGGGATTGATGTACAAAATTTTATTCCAAGTGCTACCGCCATCGGTTGTTTTATATAAACCGCGGTCTTCACTATCGCTCCATAAAGCCCCGGGTGCAGCAGCATATACCGTATTGGGGTTATTGGGGTGAATAATTATTTTGCTGATTCTTTCTGTTTTATCAAGACCCATTTTTTTCCAGTTGTCGCCACCATCGGTACTCTTATAAATACCATCGCCAACAGAAACGCTGTTTCGTGTCCACGATTCACCGGTGCCCGCCCAAATAGTATCGGGATGTGCTTGATCAATGCTAATTGCACCAATGCTTTGGTTATGTTTATCAAATACCGCTTTATAGGTTACACCAAAATCGAGTGTTTTCCAAACACCGCCACCGGCAGTGCCAACATATAAAATACTTTGTTTTTTATTTACGCCATCGAGGCAGGCAACGCGTCCGCTCATGATTGATGGACCAATGTGGCGCGCTTTGATATCGCCAAATATTTTAGCATCGAGCTGGCTTTGTGCAATTATTGGTGCAGCAGCAAAAAGGCCGATAAACAGCCATAGGTGATGTTTTAGCATGTGAGAAATGTTTAAATGAATTTATTTTTTAACCTCAGGTTTTTGAAACAGGTCATCGCCCATTTCTTTATTAACTTCAACAGAAACAACCTTTATTGGGGTTTTGTATACTTGCCCTTGATAGCTTTGACTTATTTCCATTTCAAAAGCATACATGCGCCCTTCAATGTTTTTGAAATTGCTGAACATCATTGTTCCTTCCGACTCACTGCCATCTTCATTTTTATATTTATTTACCTGTTTTACCAGTAGCCCCGAATCTTTATCAATGAAAAAATAAACCACATCATTTTTATCGGTAACTAGTTTTAGTTTATGCGCCATAGAGCCATCAACATCTTCTTCGCCTTCATCAGTTACTTTGTATCCTTTCTTGACGAAGTCAATCAATTCTCCATCAATATCGGCTTCCATTTTTACTTCTTTGATTTCATCTTCTGTCATTGCTTCTACTGTTTCTCTTCCTGAAAAAGGATCGAGACTCCACCCTTGTGTGCCATTAAAAACTTGCACCGATGTTTTGCCTTGCACCGATGTTTCTGAACGAATAGAGCCCGGTCTTTTTCTGTACATTGTTTGTGTGTAAGTAACGCCACCAGCATCAACAGAGATAACCATTTTTTCATTTTTAACGGCTTTAATTTTATCTATGCCGCCTAAGGCATTCACGTATTTCGTAATTACTTCGTCAACACCTGCCGCATGGCCCGCAAGCGATTGAAAAGTTAAAAACAAACTAAAGATAAGGGTGAGATTCTTTTTCATGATGTATGTTTTAATTGGTTAAAGGCAAATAACGAAATAAAATTTGGGTTCCTATCGGATGCTAACAATCTTTTGTAAAATTGAAATATTTTATGCAAAAAAACAAAATAATAGCGCAAAATGTTTGAGTAACAGTAACATTCAATTACTCATCTTCGTCCTCATCTTCTTCCTCTTTTTGAGCTACTTGTTGTGTACTATCTTTCTCGGGCTTGCCTATTACTTTATATTTGCCTTCACCATTAACAATTGCCAAATATGCTAAAGGTGTTTGCAATATTTTTTGTGCTTCTTTTATTTCATCATCATATTTAAACGAGGCCTCTGTTCTTCCATCCTGATAATAATAGCGACAGGCAATTTCTGATTCGAGCAACTGTTTAATTTCATTTTTAAAAACAAGCAAATCGTTTTTCTTTTTTGCTGCAATTTTTGCTTTCAGTTTTTCGTAATCGGCACTCACATTATTGTAGTACTTTTCTTTTTTAGAAACCTTTTCAAGCTCTAATAATTTGTCTTCGCTTTTTGATGTGAAATCAAATTTGGCTTGTTCTACAAAGGTTACAAATTCATTGTATTGCTCATCGTTGAGTGTAAATTCTTTGGCCGGAGCTATTTGATTATACTTTGATCTGAACTCGGTAGCAAAATTAAAAATATGGTATTGCTGCATCAATTGAAAAGAAACCAAATGAAACTCCGGAGTAACCACGCTGATGTCGGGATAAATACCGCTGCCATCGTAAATACTTCTTTTGTTCTTTGTTTTGAATTCGGTAATGAGTGAGTCGGCTACTTTTACCACGCTGCCATCATCTTTCCTGTTGGTGTAGTCCAAGCTTTGTATGCATCTTCCACTTGGGGTATAGTACTTGGCAATAGTAACTTTCATCAATGTGTTGTAGGCAAGACTAATCGTTTGCTGTACAAGACCTTTTCCAAAGGTGCGCTCACCAATGATTACTCCTCTATCGGTATCTTGAATAGCACCGGCAACAATTTCGGAAGCAGATGCTGAACCATTATCAACGAGCACTACAAGCGGTATTTCGGCATCAACAGGGGAGGCGGTTGCATAATACTCGGTATTGTTTGATTTTATTTTTCCTTTTTGCGACACAATGAGTGTGCCCTTTGGAACAAACAAGTTCACAATTTTTACGGCCTCCTGCAATATCCCACCGCCATTGCCGCGCAAGTCGAGCACCACTGATTTTATTTTTTGTTTTTCTTTGAGCGCAACAAGAGCTTGCTTGACTTCAGCAGCGCAGTTATCTAAAAACTTATCTAGTCTGATGTAACCTACACCATCGGCAATAGTTCCGTAAAAAGAAACATTTTTAATTTTTATTTCCTGACGCGTAAGTGTTTTTACCAGCGGCTGCGCTTCTCCTTTGCGCTGTATGGTTATTTTTAATGAGGTATTTCTGAGCCCTTTAAGCAATGAAGTTACATCATCTACTTTTTTGTTATACACATCTTTATCATCAATTTTGAGTACCACATCACCGGCTCTTAAATCGGCCTTTTGTGCGGGATAGCCATAGTAAGGTTCGGCTATCATTACCTTACCATTTTGCTGCTGAACAAGCGCCCCAATACCGGCATATTCATTGCTAACATGCAACATTTTATAATCGTCCACATCACTCTCAGCAATAAATTCGGTGTAAGGATCAAGCGATTCGAGCATGGCATCAATGCCTTTGTGAATGATTTGCTCGGTCTTTACATCATCTACATAATTGGCATTCAACTCCCGAAAGAGGGTCACAAAA
>JBILUU010000177.1:0-6152 GCA_044370815.1 Bacteroidia bacterium | reverse complement strand
CACAATTATTTTAAAGCGCAGCCCAATCCGGCATCTGAAAAAATACTTTTCACATTTAGTGAAAATGAATCTTTCGGGCATTTGACCATTTATGATATCAGTGGTGCTATAGTTTTTAGCTCGACCATAAGCGCTGGTATTAATATGCTAACAGTTAATGTCACTAATTTTATCAATGGTATATATATAGCTCATTTTATGAATAATGAAGTTTCATCAAGAATTAAATTAGCTGTAAGTAAATGAAATTACTAAACATTATTGCTACTACTATAATGGTAGTAGCATTTTCATTATTATGTAAAGCCCAATTTATTAATAACGATTGGAAATGGGGAAGGCATTTTAATGATCCTGGTGCTTTTCCGTGGGGAGGCACTACACTCATTTTTTATAATGACTCTATAGATATTCAGGAAGATCAAAACAGGAGTATGTTTATAGAAGGCACCTACAGTGGGTTAGGTACCGCGGACGGGCAATATTTTATGTACACCAATGGTTATACCATTTGCAATAAATACCACGATACCATTAGCAATGGTGCTGGATTAACGCCTGGTGGCAATTATTCTATTTATGCTCAATGGGGAATTCCTGTTCCTCATAATGCTGTGCTCTTACCTTACCCTGGAAGTGATAGATTAATGGTGATGATAAGTGCTGATAATTATTATGAAAATGGAATATATTTTGCCAGAAATGTATTTTATAGTTTAATAGATCCAAGTGGTAACAACGGACAAGGCATAGTGTTGATTAAAAATCAGGTAGTACTTACAGATAGTTTAACCAATGGAGGATTTGAAGTTACACGGCATGCCAACGGAAGAGATTGGTGGTTAGTTATAAAACGTGCTAGGTTAAGTGACCTAGCTAAAATTTTAATAACATCCGATGGCCCATCATTTCAAGGTTTTGAGTATAATTTAGGTCCTAATTCTGCACAAGGTGGTCAAGGTAGTTTTTCACCAGATGGCAAATATTTAGCCTTTTTTAGCAGCAATATACAACTGAGAATATATGATTTTGATCGATGCTCGGGTATAATAAACAATTTACGTTATAAAATTATTACGAATATACCATCTTTAGGAGGGTTGGCTTTTAGTCCAAATAGCAGGTACTTATATATTACTAAACTAGACAGTCTTTGGCAATTTGATATGGAAGCGCAAGATATAGTAGCCTCCCAAACACTAATTGACACTTATGCTCAAATTCCTGACCCCATTACAGGATGGATTACAGGTTTTTCCCGTCACTTCGCTGCTACCGATGGTAAAATTTATATTCAAAACTATAGTGGTGTTATGCTCCATGTGATCAATAATCCTGACATGCCAGGCCAAGCCTGCAATTTTGTGCAAAACCAAATACAATGCCCTACTTATTATTATGTCACTGTGCCTACTTATGTTAATTTAAATTTAATGCAAGAACATGGCAGTATTTGCGATACCCTCGGTGTGGGAATTGAAAAATTAAGCATTAAAAATGAACAATTAAAAATTGCGCCTAACCCCAGTAATGGCAACATCAACATAGAGTTTCCAGTGCAAGAAATAAGTGGCATGTTGTATATGTATGATGTGAATGGCAAGTTGGTTTATAATGAGTATGTTTCGCCTTATACCTACATTAAAAATATTAATTTACAAGGTAAGTTAAGTAGCGGTATGTATGCACTAAGCATGGTGTTTGGGCAGCAGCGTTACTTGGGGAAGGTTGTGGTGGAGTGAGTTGGCAACGAAAGGCCAATTAGTCCAAACGTCATTGCGAGCCGAAGGCGAAGGCAATCTCATTAATGTTAGCAGGTAGCCTTAATGAGATTGCTTCGCCCCGCTCTGCGGAGCTCGCAATGACTTTTGGACCAAGGGGTGCGGTGCTGAAAGGGCTCGCAATGATGATTGGAATGAATAAGCTCCATCATGTTAATCCCGAATTAATCAGTAGAAGTTACGTATGTAACGCACTAGTGATTTTATGAGGGCAATCCCGCTTAGCAGGTGTTTTCAATCCATTGAACCAATGGATTGAATTACAGCTGTTCTAGCGATTCCGCATTTTCTAATGCGGAATTTGGGTTAAAACTGAAGAACTAATTTAAAAAATTAGTACTTTTGAATATGTTCAAAGGTGGAAATGTTTACATTGTTACAAACAAAAATAACAAAGTACTCTATGTGGGCGTTACTTCTAACTTAAAACAAAGGATACTAGATCATCAAAACAAAAAATATAAAAATGCTTTTTCTGCAAGGTACAACTGCAACAAGCTTGTTTACTATGAGTGCTTTAATAGCATTGTTGAAGCCATTGCTAGAGAAAAACAATTAAAGGCAGGTAATAGGGCTAAAAAACTTGCTTTAATAAATGACTTCAACATTAATTGGGAAGACCTTTTTGAAAGCATCTAATAAATAAAAAATTGATGCATTGTCAAATGAATTCGTCATCAATTTCATCATCAGCTCATCAGCTAATTCGCTAATCAGCCAATTACAGCGATAAAATATCCACCATCCTCAACAACTGCGGATTCAAATCTTCAATATGTTTAACCGCTTGCGCAAATGGGGTGTAAGCAATATCTCTATTAATAATACCCACCATTTCTGCTTTGTGGCCAGCCATTAAGGCTTCAACCGCAGCAAAACCCATGCGGCTGGCTAAAACCCTATCCATACAACTAGGACTACCACCACGCTGCATGTGTCCTAAAATAGAAACTCTAATATCGTAAGTTTGAAGAAATTTTTGTTTGATGATTTCTGCTATTTCAAAAGCACCACCGGCCTCTTCACCTTCTGCCACAATAATTATTTTAGATGCCTTGTCTTTACGCCCACGTTCCAAGCGATTCAACATGGAGTCTACATCACGCTTGGTTTCAGGAATTAAGATGGCTTCGGCACCAACACCAATGCCGCTGCGCAATGCAATCAATCCGGCATCACGCCCCATCACTTCCACAATAAATAATCTGTCGTGCGACTCTGCGGTATCTCTAATTTTATCCACTGCTTCTACCACGGTGTTAATGGCTGTATCGTAGCCAATGGTATAATCTGTGCCAATCAAATCATTATCAATAGTGCCTGGGCAACCCATAATCGGGAAGTTAAATAAATCGCCAAATTCTTTGGCACCCTTAAAAGTACCATCGCCACCAATTACAATTAATCCTTCAACATCATGTTTTTTTAAATTGTAGAATGCCTCTTGCATGCCCTCTTTACTCATAAAGCGCTTGCTGCGAGCTGTTTTTAACATGGTGCCACCACGTTGCATAATATTACTCACCGATTTTGACTCCAAGGCAATAAAATCGCCTTCAATCAAACCATCATAACCACGCTTTACACCTACTACACTTATTTGATGATAGATAGAGGTACGCACCACTGCGCGTATACAAGCATTCATTCCTGGCGAGTCGCCTCCGGATGTTAAAACCGCAATTTTTTTCATTTGAAGTAATTTATGGGACAAAGGTAATCAAATTGTATAAATGACACTAAGCGCTGTGTTATCTTGATGTTAAAACATTTGTTAATTTTGACCGCTTTCACTAAATACAAAAATAAGTAATTTTTTATGATACATTTTAGAGGCGCTATTGTTCAAATTGTATTTATTTTTTTGATGTTCACTGCTTGCTCCGAAGGAACAACTTATCAAAACAACAAAGAACATGTTAAGTTAGGACAAGATTATGCAGGTAAGTTTTACAAAGAAATTAGCAAAGGTAATTTTGAAAAAGCTGCGCTCAGATTCAGCAATCAAGTGCCCAAAACAGATGTGCTTTCACTACTGAAACAAAACCGCGAACTTTTTGGTAAGCTTAACGAGATTAAATTTATTACCGCAACCTCACAAATCACAGAAAAAAATCATCAATTAAATGGTGAAATGACACTCACCTTCGAAGCAGTGTACACCCGATTAACCACCACTGAAAATTTAAGCATTTCTGTTGAACACGACAGTTTGTTAATTGAAGGTTACGACTATAAAGTGAATGTAGAAAAGATAGGGAAGTAATACCTTTGCCAATGGTACTATCATTTTAAAATCGGTAAAATATCAAAGCTTGATTAAACCTTCATTTTTTATCAGAGTCATACCTGCAAATCGATTTGAAATAACAGTTAAAACTCTTTTAAAAAACACACACAATGAAAACATTTCAGTTAAAAATTAATTTAGTGATTGCAGGTTTAGCTTTGCTTGCTGCCTCATCACCATCATGTAAAAAAGAAGACGTTAGCGAGACAGTGAATAGTGAAGTGCTCACTGCAAGAGACAGCGAGGAAGGGGAGTCGCAAAACGATGAAGTAGGAAACATTGCAGATGCGGCTGCAAAAGGAAATTCAATTGTTGGCAGAAATTCTGCTGCTGAAGAGGTTTATTCTTCGCTTAGTGGATGCGCGGTAATTACGCGCGATACAATAAGTATTCCGCATGTGCTTACCATTGATTTTGGATCGGTAAACTGTTTGTGCAATGACGGAAGATACCGCAGAGGACAAATCATAGTAACCTACACCGGTAATTATTTTGCACAAGGTTCGGTAAAAACAACAACCTTCAACAATTACTATCGAAACGATAACAAGATTGAAGGCACAAGAACAGTAACCAATTTAGGGAACAATGCTGATGGCAATCCTTCATGGAGTGTGAGTGCCGTTAATATGAAAATTACCAGAACAAACGGAACCTTTCATACATGGAATTCTGAACGCAACAGAACCATGGTGGCAGGTGCCAACACCACTTCTTGGTCTGATGATGAATATGTAATAACAGGCAGTGGAAGTGGAGTAAATGCAAACGGAGTATCTTATACCTCAAGCATAACAACTCCATTGCATCGTGCGCTGAGTTGCAATTGGATTGATAGTGGTGTGATTGCATTTACCAGAAGTAACGGCAGCACAAGAACCATTAATTTTGGATCAGGTACTTGCGATGATCAAGCTGTTGTAACGGTAACAAGAGCCAACGGAAATACAAGCACGCAAAATATTACCTTGCACTAAATAATAACAGGTTCATCAATGTTGAGCAAAGCCGCCTTGTGCGGCTTTCTTTTTTTACTTAATAGTATAAGCACCCCAACAAATATCTTCGAACTAAATTTTGCGAATATTCCGTGTATTCCCATCTAATCAAGGGGACCAAAACAAACCCTCAAGAAAGGAAGCATACCTTTTAGCGCACTTTCGGGTTCTTCATAAAAGCCCATGTGGGCGCTATGCTCTAACAGTATGTGTCGATGCACCTTAGGTAGTTCAAATTGATGGTGGTGCAATTCAAGCGGTAACAAATGGTCGTGCAATCCCGCAATAAACAGCACAGGACAATGACAAAACTGTAATACTACCTCGGTGTTTCTACGCTGCTTCATACCTTCAAGTGCGGCTACTATACCTTGCACAGAGGTGGTGGAGGCAATAGTGGACGCCTTATTAAGCATTGTTGGATTTTTTTTGATATTGATAGGTAAAAATAATTTTTTCAAAGACTCTTTTAAGTACTTTTCCTTGTTTCGTTTCGCCACTCGGATAGCTTTGTCTCTATCTCCTTTTTTTTCATCACTATCAGCCACAGCTGTTGAGTGAAATAAGATAATTCCTCTGAGATTATCCATATACTTTTCGGCAAAGGCCATACTTACATAGCCACCCATGCTGTGCCCAATTAACACGTACCTGCGCAATTGTAATTGATCGAGCACTGCCTTCACAGCTTCGGCCATCAAATCCATTTTGTGTACATAGCCAAAATTGTCAGACTTACCGTGTCCTGGTAAATCGATGAGTACTATTTTATATCTTTTTTTTAGTTCAGGTAAAATATCATCCCAAATATTCATGCTCCCTAAAAAGCCATGAATAAGCACAATGGCTCTGCCTTTTCCTTCAACACGAAAATGTATTTTTCCTTCTCTGAAATCAACAAATGGCATACTTCACTCATTATGCAATGCTTGCAATACCGCTTGCCATCATGCGCTCTATATCATCGGCCTCAATAGGAATGTGCGCCATTAAATTTACAGGGCCATTTTCGGTAACCAATATATCGTTCTCCAATCTAATCCCTAAATTTTCTTCAGGGATATAAATTCCTGGTTCGCAGGT
>JBILUU010000008.1:0-20351 GCA_044370815.1 Bacteroidia bacterium | reverse complement strand
GTTATTTCCTTCCTCCGCATACATTTGCGATGGCAGTATCTCATCATCATTCTTTAAAAAAATTAAGCAAGAGAATCCACACTTAAATATAAGAAGTGTGCTTGATGAAGGTGCTATAACTATTGATATATGACTAATACACTACTACTTGAATTACTGGTTATACTTGGGAGAGGGCATTGGTACAAATTATTCAACTCCCAAGATTTAGCGATTTCATCCATACCTGATAAAAAATCAATACTTGTGGATGTGGCCGGAACCGAAGTTTGCGTGGCTCGTAATGGCAGGGCATTAAGCGCCTTTCTCAACCTTTGTCCACACAATCAAATGCCACTCAACCGCGGAACATTCAATGATAAAAGTGAATGGATTTGCCCCTATCACAGGCATTGTTTTGAGTTGAAAAAAGGAAATAATATGACCATGTCCTCAGCTGGCAACCTTCAAATGTTTCACTTAAAGGTTAACGCATCAGGAGTATTTATATTCAAGCCCAGAAAGTAATTGAACGGTTTAAAAATTGGGCTTGTGCAAATATTTTGAATAGAATTTTTCAATATTGTTAACGGCTTCTTCTGCAGTATCCACAAGACTGAGTAATTCAAGATCAATCTCATTGATATTTTTTTCCTTCATTAGGACTGAACTTTTTATCCATTCGATCAAACCGCCCCAATATTCCTTGCCAACCAATATGACAGGAAAGGCCGCAACCTTTTTAGTTTGAATTAATGTGAGGGCTTCAAACAATTCATCCAGTGTGCCAAATCCACCGGGTAAAACAATGAAACCTTGGGCATATTTCATAAACATGACCTTGCGAACAAAAAAATAGTCAAATGTAATTAGCTTATCTACATCAATGTATGGATTCGAATACTGCTCAAAAGGCAACTCAATGTTTAAACCTACCGACATGCCACCACCTTTATTTGCTCCTTTATTGGCAGCTTCCATGATACCCGGCCCACCTCCGGTAATGACTCCGTAACCTTTTTGTGTGAGCTTGAAAGCAATATCCTCTGCTAGTTGATAATATTGATTATCGGGCTTGGTTCTTGCGCTACCAAAAATTGATACGCACGGTCCAATCTTGGCCAACTTTTCAAAGGCATCTACAAACTCGGCCATGATTTTAAAAATCTGCCATGAGTCTTTCACTTTAATTTCACTCCAGTCTTTAGGCTGAAATGCCTTACGTATTCTTTCCTCTTCGTTCATATGCTTATTTAGGTATTGTGTTTTGTTTTAATTTGAGTTCTTGTTTAAGATAGCGAGCTGTGTAACTTTCTTGATTATGAATAATTTCTTCAGGAGTTCCTTCACACAATAACATTCCACCTTCATCACCACCTTCTGGGCCCATATCTATAATATAATCAGCAACCTTAATAATATCTAAATTGTGCTCAATAATGAGTACCGAATTTCCACTGTCAACTAATTTATTGATTACCTCCAAGAAAATTCTAATGTCTTCAAAATGCAATCCGGTGCTAGGTTCATCGAGTATATAGAAGGTATTGCCTGTATCTCTTTTGGCCAACTCTGCAGATAATTTAATTCTTTGCGCCTCTCCACCAGATAAAGTTGTGCTCGATTGACCTAAGGTAATGTATCCTAAACCAACATCATTCATTGTTTTAATCTTTTGGAGTATTGAAGGAATACCTTGGAAAAATACTACCGCATCTTCTATGGTCATATTCAATAAATCGCTAATCGATTTTCCCTTGTATCTAATTTCAAGAGTCTCCCTATTATATCTTTTACCATTGCACTCACTGCAGTTTACGTAAACATCAGGGAGAAAATTCATTTCAATTGTAACCATACCGGCCCCCTGGCAATTTTCGCACCTACCACCTTTAACATTGAATGAAAATCTACCAGGCTTATACCCTCTTATTTTAGACTCCGGTACCTCTGCAAATAAATTTCTAATATCGCCAAATACATTGGTATAGGTGGCAGGATTACTTCGTGGCGTGCGTCCTATGGGCGACTGGTCAATTTCAATAACCTTGTCAATGTGTTTTAATCCTTGAACGCTTTCGTAGGGCAATGGCGTTTGGTGACTTCTGTAAAAGTGTTTGTTTAAAATTGGATAGAGTGTTTCTTTTATTAATGATGACTTTCCACTTCCCGAGACACCGGTAACACAGACAAGTTTGCCGAGGGGTATGCTAACATTAACATGCTTTAGATTGTGACCGCTCGCACCTTTAATTAATAGCTCATGACCATTACCGGCCCTTCTTTTAGCAGGAATGGCAATCTGCATCTCATTTCTAAGGTATTTTGCTGTTATGGATTGCTGATGCAGCAGTTCTTCAGGTGTACCCGATGCCACAATTTTTCCTCCGTGAATACCTGCTTTTGGACCAATATCAAGCACATAATCGGCCTTTTCTATCATTTCCTTGTCATGCTCAACTACAATTACCGAGTTGCCTGTATCCCTTAAGCTTGTTAATGACTTAATTAATCTTTCGTTATCTCTTTGGTGAAGGCCAATACTTGGCTCATCAAGGATGTAAAGCACACCTACCAATTGAGATCCAATTTGAGTTGCCAATCGGATTCGTTGCGACTCACCACCTGATAATGACTGGGAACTTCGGTTGAGATCAAGATAACCAAGTCCTACATCAAGCAGAAACTGAATGCGTGGTCTGATCTCCTTAAGCACCTCAGCTGCGATTATATTTTGTTTATCGGACAATCTGTCTTCAAGATTAGAAAACCAAACCTTCAAATTTTTGAGGTTCATGGTGTTGAGCTCAAAAATATTTTTTTGATCAATTTTATAGTACAAAGACTCCTGTCTCAAACGAGCTCCTGAGCATTTGGGACACACCACCTTGTTCATAAAACTCTCTGCCCATTTATCGATACTTTTAGATCCTAATTCCTCTTGCTGACGAGCAATAAAGTTAACAATCCCTTCGAATGAAACAGCATGCGAGCCGCCAGAGTGATGATTTTTAACCCTAACTAACTCGCTGCTTCCATACAAAATAACATCCATTACCTCTTCAGGAATATTCTCAATAGGTGTATCAAGATTAAATCCATGTTGATTACCTAAAGCAGCTATTTGTTCGAATATCCATGTATTTCTGGCTTCACCTAGTGCAAGAATTCCGCCACGCTTAATACTTAACTTAGGATTTGGAATTAATTTTTTTTGATCAATTTGACTAATTACACCTAAGCCATTGCATTTAATGCATGCTCCAAAAGGGGAATTAAACGAAAATAAATTAGGAGCAGGATCATCATAAGATATACCTGTATCAGCGCACATCAATGCTCGACTGAAGAAACTCGACTCGTTAGTATCATTATCAAGCACGGCAACCGAACCTTTGGCCATTTTCATGCCTAATTGAATGGCACTCACCAACCTAGGCCTAATGTCATCGTTTACAGTGAATCTGTCAATCAGGATTTCGATGTTATGAATTTTGTATCTATCGAGCTGCATCCTTGCTTTCAGCTCTGTAACTTCACCATCAATTCTTGCCCTTATAAATCCTTGCTTGATAATCTGCTCAAACAGCTCTCTATAATGCCCCTTTCTGCCTTTCACCACAGGTGCGAGAATAGATATTTTCTTACCTGAATATTTTTCTAAAATAATACTGATGATTTGCTCATCGGTATATTTAACCATTGGTTTGCCAGTTTCATAAGAGTATGCAATAGCAACTCTCGCGTAGAGCAACCTAAGGAAGTCATATATTTCGGTAATTGTACCAACTGTTGAACGGGGGTTTTTGTTGGTTGTTTTTTGCTCGATTGAGATAACAGGACTGAGGCCTGTTATACGATCAACGTCAGGCCTTTCGAGATTACCCAAAAATTGTCGGGCATAAATTGAGAAACTCTCAATGTACCTTCTTTGCCCTTCCGCAAAAATGGTATCGAATGCAAGTGAGGATTTTCCGCTACCACTTAGTCCGGTGATCACCACCAATTTGTTGCGTGGAATAACCACGTCCATATTTTTTAGATTATGCACTCTAGCGCCTATAATCTCTAAATTCTCTTCTTCAACAGGATGCATAAAATTGGTTGCCTTATTTGTTTTTTTGCGCAGATGAGTCTACAGATACTCCAGAAAGATAGCCAAGACTATCATTTTTAAGTTGGTATGAAGGATTGCCCAAATAAATTTCTGTCAACATCGTTTCGTCAAAATTCTTTGCGGGAACTTCAATGATGAAATTTTTATTTTCTTTATTCTCCAAAGTATTTTGCCTGAGCCAAGGATTTAACAACTTAATCAATTTATAGTTTAAACCTAATTGTTGCGAAAAGTTGGCAATATTTGTAATTGATGAGTCAATCTGTAATTGTTGAATTGGAATTTGTGGATACAAATCTTTCTTGCGCAACACGAATCCATATTTCTGAGGATTTTCAAGTATTTCCTTGATGGCTAAAATTCTAAAAATATACCGTGCGGTTTCTTGATTCAACAATAAGTCATAGTAAGAATTAACCTTTTGAGTTTCAACTTGCTTGCCGAGACCGTTGATTCCCATATTGTATGAGGCCGCAACAAGTGTCCAATTTCCAAACTTTTTGTATGCTTCTTTAAAATACCTGCAGGCAGCCTCCGTTGATTTTTGAACATGATATCGTTCATCAATGTTATCATTAACTACAAGTCCATAATTCACAGCTGTTTTATCCAAAAACTGCCAAAAACCCGATGCTCCGGATGGGGACACAGCATTGGTAAAACCGCTTTCAATGAGCGCTAAATATTTGAAGTCATCGGGAATACCATTACTTTTTAGAATAGGTGAAATTTTTTGAAACCATCTGTATGCCCTTTTGTGCAGCAATATACTTTGCGATTGCCAATAGGTGTTTAACAATAATTCACGATCCAACGATTCCCTAACATCGAACTGATTAAGCGGTACATCTTCACCTGAGAAAATGAGCTTTGATGGAAGGTTTAAGGAGTATACCTTGTAATTTTTATTAAATTCGTTGACATAGTAGTCATCCGTGTTTCGTTTATTGGAGTACACGATTAAATTGACACCTAATAACACAAGCATCAATACAACAACAGCCGTAGAATATTTTTTATTGTTGAGATATTTCATTTTTCTCTTGCAGCTTGCTAGGGAAATAATCCTAGCGACCTGCAGATGGTGCTTTTTTAGTTTTGGATATATAAAATAAAAGCCCAAAAATAATCAAAAAATAAATAGCTAGAATAGATGCTTGCATGAATGTCCATGAATCAATGCTAAGTACCCATAAAGTAATGATGCATGAAAACATAGAGATGACACCCATAATTAATGCTACTTGCCTGTCGGAGAAGCCCGCATAGGAAAGGTGATGTGTAGTATGGTCTTTTCCTCCAACAAATGGAGATTGCCCTCGGAGCAACCTGTTGATTGTAACAGTTGTGGTATCAATAATTGGAATTATAAAAACAATTAAAGTTAAAATAACTTGTTTGGTTTGAGAAGGGTAGGCATTATCAAATGGTGTATTCCAAAAACAAGTAATTGCAATTGCACCTAATAAAACTCCAAGAAACTGACTGCCGGTATCTCCCATATACATTTTTGAAGGATTCCAATTGTAGAATAAGAAGCCTATCAGTGCGGCAAGCACACCAATTAAAATAATAAACTCTATACTCGCAAAGCTATTTAGTGCAGAAAGCACAATTAAAGCGGATATGATAATTGATATGGAAACAGTTGTGGTAATGGCATCCATGTTATCGAGCATATTAATAGAATTCATGATGCCTACAATCCAAAAGATGGTCATTACATAATTCAGGATCATTGATGAAAAAAGTTGAATGTAGGTGCCAGTAGCGCATAATATAACACCGCAGAGCAATTGAGCAGAGAATTTTAATAATGGCTTGGTGTTGTATGCATCATCAGCCAGACCCACCAAGAAGCCAATAGTTACAGACAGCATAAGACCAGTAAACTTTACATTTTCTAATAAGCTATGTTGTTCGGACAACATAAAATAAAATGTAATGGCGAAAAGGAAGTTTAGAAAAAATGAAATACCCCCAAGTGCAGGTTTAGATTTGCTTCCCCATCTAATGGTCCCCTCATCAACGTTTCTCATGCCTAAATTCTTGGAAAATTTGATAAAAAGACCATTTAACAACACTGAAAAGATGGTTGCCAGAATCCCAAAAATTATTAAAAAAGTAATCATGTTTGTTTTGTTATCCATCGATGACAATTGTTAACAAATGCAAAAATAATTAAAAACCTTAAAAATAAAGAATTTCAGGATTAAATTTAGGTAAAATAGCATCCTTTGTAGATATAACTGGGCTATCTACCCCCCAATTAATATTTAGCAAAGGATCACACCAAAGGATTCCACTTTCTGCGTTCTTGTGATATAATTTACTGCATTTATAGGAGAATACCGTATTATTTTTGAGCGATATAAATCCGTGAGCAAAACCTACCGGGATGTAAAACATTAGGTTATTACTATCATTAAGTTCTATTGAAAAATATTTACCCAGTGTAGGAGAATTTTTCCTTAAGTCGACAGCTACATCAATTACACTGCCGCTGATTACCCTTACCAATTTAGCTTGCGCATGCACACCTGTTTGGAAATGAAGACCTCTGAGCACGCCAAAATGCGATAATGATTGGTTGTCCTGAACAAATTGTTCGCTAATTCCCGCCTGTGCAAATTTATCCTCATTGTATGACTCAAAGAAATAACCTCGGTCATCATGAAAAACCGAAGGTTCAATTACTTTCAACCCATCAATATATACACTATTGATTATCATTATGTTATTTAAGTTCTTGTAAACAATCTTTTAAGAAATGATGGTTTAGGTGCCTCATCCTCCTCATAGTATCCGTACCCATAGCCGTAACCATAGCCATAGCCGTAACCATAGCCGTAACCATAGCCATATCCATAACCATATGAACCGTAGCTGTAACCGTACTTATTGCCACCGGCTTCAACACCGTTTAAAATTATTGACAGGTTTTTAATATTTTTTTCATCTACTATAGTATTGATATTCTCAAAGAAAGCTTTTTTAGAATAATTGGCCCTGAAAATAAAAACAGGATAATCAGCTTTTTGAATATTTGGAATACCATCAGATACGATACCTATTGGAGGGTTGTCAATAATAATAATATCATAAATTTGCTTTAGCTCTTCGATAAATCTATCCATGATTGGAGATATAATTAGCTCTGCGGGATTAGGAGGGATTGGTCCTGCAGTAATGAACTGCAAATTAGGTAGCGCACTCTTCTGAATACAATCTTGAAACCTGTCCTTACCAATAAGAATTGTACTCATACCTCGAACATTGGGTGCATCAAATCCTATGTGAATTTTAGGTTTACGCATATCCAAATCGAGCACAATCACTTTTTTTCCCGCAAAGGCAATAATACCCGCTAGATTTATGGCCACAAAAGTTTTTCCTTCTCCGGAAATAGAAGACGTAATCGCAATTACCTTCGCCCCGCTTTCATTTGAGATAAACTGCAAATTCGCTCTAATCGATCGGAAAGCTTCGGATATGGAGGATTTCGGATTCTTATCGACCAATAATTGAGAGACAGGTATCTCTTTTTTATACTTTGGTACGATTCCAAGTATGGCCAAATCGGTATGTTTTTTAATCTCTGATATGGAGGTAATATTATTGAACATTAAGAATCTCAATGCCAATAAAACAACAGATATTACAGTTGCAATACCAAGGGCGGTGGCAATTATAGTATTTCTGTTGGGATATATTGGTAATCGAGATTCAACGGCCTGCTCAAGTATTGAATTTTGAGGCACAAAACCTGCAATTGCAATGGAGTATTCTGCCTTTTTGTTGATTAATGAATTGTAAAAGCTTTCATTGATTGAATACAACTTATTTAATCGGTTAAACTCAATCTCAATAGCAGGTATACCTTCTAATTTTATTTCAACTTGCTTTAATTCACTTTCTAGCTCACCTATTCTTTGGGTTAAATTTAGTTCAAGAAGCAATAATGACTTTAATAATTCTTCTTTCTCTTTTTTAATAAATGATTCTACCTCTTTTATTACCTTATTTTCGGGGTTTGCCTCCTTTAAATATCTTTCTCTTTTAAAGTTCAAGTCATCAATCGTCCTCATCTTTTGCATCAAAAAGTAGTCAGATTTATATTCAGCACCGAGTATTTGTAAACTCAACACATCGATTGCTCCAGTTTCGTTGAATTGCCGAATAAAGTCTTTGATTAAATCTACTTGATACCTCTTTTGCACAAGTTCCTTTTCTATGTTGTCGATCTTATAGTAATACCCCGAGGTAAAATCACGGTTGATGGAAGTTTTAGTTTCCTTCCTAAATGCCTGCATCTTTTGCTCGTAGTCTTTCAGATCAATGGCAACATATGATAATTGTTTATCAATAAAGTCGATTGTTTTTTGCGCGCTTTCAGATTTTTTAACCACATCATAATTAATAAAATCAGTGGCCACTTTGTTAATGATATCGGCTGTTTTTTTGGCATTATTTTCCTCTAAAGAAATACGTAATGTTTTAGCAAAATAATTCAATACTGTTATTTCTAATTTTGCAATATATGGATCCGCGATCGTTTCAGGATCATTGATCACAAAGTAAAAAACATCTTTTTTGAGATTCGTCTGATAGTCGTTTATGATAGAAAGATTGTTAACAACAAGCTTGAATTGCAAATCAGGCATATTGATTAGCGTATTGGCCCGTGCGGAAATGGCCTGGCGGACATCATTCAGAATGTAAGAAACTTCTATCTGGCCGTTGGGCTTGAACTTCAGAAAAATAGACTTGCCGTATATGGCAGGGTTATGCACTTTAAAATCATTAATCTCATATGGACTAGATTTATATTGTTCATTTACCTTGAATGTCCCCTTAACAAAATACCCGACTTGTATTGGTAACTGAGAGATGGATTTTTTGAGAAAATTTCGAGATCGCATCAATTCCACAACACCATCCAAACCATTTTCGGTTTCTAAAACCTTCCCAAAATCTAAAACTTTAGAATTACCCGCGTTAGTAATTTGTATTACCGCACTGCTTTTAAATATTTCTCTTTGATAACGGATATAAAGCATGGCGCTCATCAAAGATATTAGGTAGAATAAAACAATGTATATCACATTTTTTTGAAAAATGTGCAATAACAACCCTAAATCAAAATCTATAGGACTTGCTGATTTTTTAACCGGAGCACTCATTGTCTTACTAGGTTAATCACAAGCAATGCAGTGGTTAAAAGCGATAAATAAGGGCCAATCTCAGTGATTAGATTTCGCGCCACTTGAGGCGAAGGCGTGATGTACACGATATCGTTGGATTGCATTAGAAAATCTGCGTCTTTGAGGCCATCGATATTCCTTAAATTGAAATGATATATTTTAGGGTCATTGAATTCCCCTCTAATAACCTTAATGTCATAGGCTCTACCTGTTCTGGTTATACCCCCACTCAGAGCTATTACGCGCAATAAATTAGTATAATCATCTTGAAGCGGAACAACCTGGGCCAAACCATCTGAACCATTGAAAACCATCACCTTTCGATTGGTTATCTTTATGATTACGAATGGCTGAACATAGTATTTAGAAAACTCCTCTTCAAGGTATGCCTCTGCATCTCTGAGGGTTAAACCTCCAAGCTTTACCCTTCCTAGTATTGGAAGATTAACTAAACTGTCAAATTCAACTCTATAGGTAATGGTGGTTCCCATCATATTACTATTGATTTTATCCTCTCCAACTAAATCCAATAATTTGAAACCGTCATTTGTAAGTACAATGATATTGATTTGATCATTGGGGTTTAACCTTGCATCATAATCTTTATTTTTGGGAAGTGGTAGATAGGGATAATCTTTCGGAGCCCTGATCATTTGACTCGGATTTAAAAACTTACAGCTGCTTGCTAAAAATAATATTGCGAAAAAAAGTACAAGTTGCTTCAACATAAGTGTGATAATTTGTGCAAAGCTAAAATTAAATACTAAAATCTAAAGCGCATGGCGCATTTATTAAAATTAATTATGAATTACTGAGTAACTTATCATAAAGTTGCCGCATGTCATTACAAAGTCTAGTGTAATGAAAATTTTGATTGACAAATTGTCTTCCCTCCATCCCCATTTTGCCTCGTAAATCATCCATTTCAACCAGTTTAATCAATGCTGCACTGAATTCTTCAATATTGTTGTTTTCGCATAATAGAGCCGTTTTGTTTGGCATCACTACATTTTCTATTCCACCTACATTGGTTGTAACTATTGGCCTATTGCCTGCCTGCGCTTCAATTAAACTTACCGGTGTGCCCTCATTGAAAGAGGTCAATGCAACAATATCAATTCCTGCCAACACCTCATCTACTTCCTTTATCCATGAGGTAAATATAACTTGCGCACTGGCATTTGGTTTGTCTACATAGGAAAACGATAAACCTAGATGACTACATAAATCAAACAAATTGTCTCTTACTTCACCATCTCCAATGACAAATGCCTTTACTTTTTTATTTGTTTGGGAGATCAATCTTTTAAATGATTCTATAAAAAGCCGATGATTTTTTACAGGTACCAACCTGCCTATGATGGCAATGCAGATTTCATCATCCATAATGTTATACCTTTGCCTAAATGACAATCTTTTATCATCGATGTTTTCATTGAAGCGAGATAAATCGAAGCCAAGCGGAATGACAGATATTTTTTCTGTTGAGCAAATTTTGTGAATATCAGCAAGCTCTATCTTTTGCTTTTCGCTTATGGCGATGATTGCATCGCTTTTCTTTGCCAAATATCTTTCAATGTTTTTATACAAAGTGGTCGATGCCTTGCCGAAATAAGAATGAAACACATGTCCGTGAAAGGTATGCACCACAGCCGGCACCTTGCAGGAAAAAGCCGCTAATCGACCTATTGTTCCAGCCTTGGAGGCATGGGTATGTACAATGTCAGGTTGGTAATCTTTGATAATGCGCTTTATTTTTTTGTAGGCCTCAATATCTTGAATTGGATCAATTTTACGCTTCATTTCCTTCACTATCACGGGTTCAATTCCCAGACTTTCGGTAATAAAAGTAGAACTGTTTTCTGTTTCATCTTTCTCTCCTCCCACCAACATGGTTTCATATCCTTCCAAATACTTGGTTAGGTATGCCACGTTGTATGTTGGCCCACCCAGATTGAAACGATTAATAATACGTAATACTTTGGGCATAATTTAGTTTAAATAATATTTTTTATACCAATTTTGAAATACAATTAATGCCCATATTTTGGCTACTGCATCTCCTGGATTATTTGAGAAGAGACTATTCAACAGCAGGCGGATGTGGTTATAATTAAATATTCCTTGCTCTTTAATCCACTTTTCAGAAAGCAAATCATCAACAATAAGGGATTTTAAATCGGTTTGAAACCATTTAAGCAAGGGTACTTCAAACCCTTTCTTAGAGCGATTAAAAATCTCGTAAGGCAGTTCATTTTTGAACGCCTCCTTAAGGATAATTTTCCTGTTTTTCGAATTGATTTTAAAGTGATCGGGCAAGTTGAAGGCAAAATCAACTACCCTGTAATCTAAAAACGGCACCCTTACCTCTAGGCTATTGGCCATGCTCATGGCATCTACCTTTGTGAGCATATCGCCTGCTAGTACCATTTTCATGTCGGTTAGCAATACCTTTTCTATTTCAGTACGTTTATCATTCTTAAATTCGCTCAACAATAATTTTTTTTCAGAATCATACTGTTGTTTTTCGTTTGGTGAGATTAGGTTTTTATTAAAGAGTTGATGTATCTCTGAATGATTATAAAATCCGGCCCAAAGCCAATATCGCTCCTCATCAGATAAATTGGCGCCATGTGTAAGCTTATTAAGTTGCCTTACCAAATTTCCTATTGATGTATTTCGTGATTGTGGCAGCGCTTTGAAAAGTGCAGAAAAATATCTCAGCTGCTTTACCCCATACTGATTGTTCATCACTGCGTATGCGGCAGCATGTTTGTTATATCCTGCAAACATCTCATCTGCACCATCACCAGAAAGCGCAACAGTTACGGCCTTACGGGTACGATTGCTCAAGATATACACATTGAGGGCCGATGAGTCGGCAAAGGGTTCATCGATGTATGACAACACATCATTGAGGTGCTCAAACAAATCGTGATTCGAAAGGGAAAAAACAGTATGATTGGTGCCACATTTCTTTGCAACCATATTAGCATATTTTGTTTCGTCAAAGTGAGGCTCGTCTTTAAACCCAATCGAAAAAGTATTTAAATTATTAGTATGCTTGGCTGCCAGGGCAGTTACAATTGATGAGTCTATGCCACCACTTAAAAAAGCCCCAAGTGGGACATCGGCAATCATTCTAAGGCGCACGGCATCATCCAACAAGCTGCGGAGTTGCGCACAACTTTCCTGAAAATTATAATCAACACTTTTATTTGACTCGGTTGTTGAAATTTGATAATATCGCCTGATTGTCAACTCGCTTCCTTTCAGAATAGCATAATGTCCTGTTGGAATCTTATGAACTCCCTCTAGGATACTGTGATTTCCTGCTATATAGTTAAGATGAAAATACTGCATCATGGCTACATGATTGAGTTTTTTAGGTAACTGAAACTGCAGCAGTGCTTTCATTTCTGATGCAAAACAAAAGAAATTATCCTGAAGCGAATACAAGAGCGGTTTAATTCCATAGCGATCTCTGGCAATAAATAGCTCATTGGTGGTATTGTCAACAATAGCAAAGGAAAAAAAACCATTCAGTTTACTCAAGCATTGATGGCCTTCATCGATAAAAAGCTTGAGCAATACTTCTGTATCACTCTCGGTTTTAAATACGAATCCTTTAGTTTGAAGCGTCTTTTTTATTGATTGGAAATTAAATATCTCGCCATTAAAAACAATGGTATACCTCCCAGACTCGTCAGTAAATGGCTGGTTAGCCGCTTCGCTTGTATCAATAATTGCTAAACGTGCATGCGCCAGGGCGTAGGTTTCCTTTTTAATTACCGCGTTACAATCAGGGCCGCGAAGATGCAATTTTTTAATGGCCTCAGTAATTAAATCTAATTTACTATTTGCCTCTTGATTAAAGATGAAAACTCCCGCTATTCCACACATACAAACTGCCTTACAGAATTATTAGTCATTTTCTGACTTTATTATTTTTCACATGCATACCAGCAATCAAATGAATTAACGCTAATAATTCAATTTGGCACAAAGGTAAATGTTAATCGATTAAAATTAAATAGATTTACCTCAACTACTTGCTTAATATTTTAAACTCTGTTCTTCGATTTAACTGCCTACCTTCGTCAGTATCATTTGTAGCAATAGGCTGGGTAAGTCCGTAACCTTTGTATTCTAGTCGATTTTTACTGATGCCTCTTGAAATAAGATAATCAACGCATGATTTTGACCTGGCATTAGAGAGAAAAATATTATAATCAGCCGTTCCTTTATTGTCTGTGTGGCTTGATAATTCGATGCGCATTGATGGATAATCCTTTAGTAGTTGCACTAAATGATCGAGTTCAATGGTTGATTGTGATCTTAGTGTTGCCTTATCAAAATCATAAAATACATTTTTTAAAATGATCTTGGCGCCAATTGTTAGATTGTTCAGTAATATATTCTTGGTTATTTCTTGATTCTTGGAAGAGAAAGGGATATCAATTATTTCGTAGGCTGTTTGGTAATCTTTGGCTTTGCAGGTAAGCTCATATTTTTTTCCTGCAGGTACCGAAATCCTATAGCTACCATTCTCGTTTGTTTTAATGGTTATAACTTCCCCTGAAGCGAGGTTATCAGTGATGGTTACAGTTGCATTAAGGGGCAATCCTGAACCAACATCTAATACACTTCCCACAATCACTGCTTTTTCTTCAGACTTTGTTGTGAGCGTAATAATTTTATCTATGATTAACTCTCCTTTTGATTCAGGAATTTTGACCGTGTCAATTTTAGCATTATATCCCTGTGCCGAGGATGTTAATATTAGTTTTAAATTGGAAGGCACCCATACTGCATATTTACTGGAAGCATCCTCAATTTTCAATTTTTCAATGATTTCATTGCTGACCATATTTTTAATTTCGATTTCAGCATTTCCAATTGGTGATTGATTGTACTGATCAACAACTAGACCTTTCAAAAGTGCACTGCTTGCAGTTTTTTTACCGAAAATTATTTGACTCAATTCGGGTTCTTGCACAATTGGTTTATCCTCCGAAATTTCATCATCCAAAAAGGTTACCATGTAAATATCCTTCTCGCCAAAACCTTCTTCTTTAAATGAGGCATAGTATCCATGTGTTCTGTTGGCTGAGATTACAAAAAACACATCATCGTCACTCGTATTTATTGGATAGCCGATATTCTCGGGTTTGGTCCATTCGCCATTAACCATGGTTGTTTTAAAAATATCAAAACCGCCCATCGACCCATGTCTTTCAGAACTAAAATACATTGTTTTTCCGTCAGGCAGAAGAAATACACCTTCTTCATCATATTCAGTATTAAGTGTTGGACCTACATTTGTGAGCGAGACCCATTTATCGCTTTTAGGATCTTTCCTTGCCATGTAAATATCTTTTTTTCCATAACCACCTGGCCTTTCGCTTATAAAATATAGCGTATCGAGTCCTTTACTGATTGTTGCAGAACTTTCGTGAAACTTGGTATTGATTGGATCTTTCATTCTGGAAGGTTTGCTCCATTCCAAGTTCACGAGATCGCATTCATAAATATCCCCTTGTCCCATATCATCGATATTGATAAATAACTTTTCCCCGGAAGGAGATAAGTTATTAGTTGCATCATGTATATCAGTATTTACGGGAGGACCAATATTTTTGGCTTTTGTCCATTTATTTCCAAAACTAAAACTCTGATAAACATCTTCGTAGTATTCATCTATCACCTCATCCCTATCACCTTCGGGCCCCTCTGTTGTACCCGGTCTTCGACTGGTGAACATCAACACTACCTCATCTGCAGAAATTACAGGACCATAATCTGTATACATTGAATTAATTTCAGGACCTAGGTTTTCTATTTTAACTTTAACCGGTTTCTTTACCATCTGCTCACCAATACTTATTTCTTCCAATTTCTTATCAATTTTTTTAATGGCATCAATATTGTTGTTTTTAACCACAATATCTTTATATAACAAATACTCCTCTCTGGCTTTGTCCCATTTGTTTGCAAGGTGATTACTCATTCCTAGCCAATAATGAATGTCTTCTGTAACGTTATGATCAAGGTCATATGCTTTTTCGAAAAAAAACTTTGCTTTATTTCTAAAGCTACTATATATATAACATATAGCTATGTTGTAATTAAGCATGGCATTGTTTGGGTTAAATGCATTGGCTTTTTCAAATAATGGAAGTGCCCTTTTGTATCTGGAAACCCCCATATTATATAACTTCATTCCTGCATTGAGGTCGTTTTGCGCCTGAGCAAGCTCCACCAACTTGTTTGGAAAATTGGCTGCACTGAATTCAACACTTTGTGCCTTTAGCTGATTGCCAACAAAAATGAATACGGCAATAATCAGTAATGTTCTCATTAATTATTATTTTAAATATGGTCAAAGATAATTTTTTCTTCTATAAATCAAAAAAGGCCTAAAAAAATTGATTGTTGTTTTAAATTTAGTGGAGTTCATCGAATTTTTTATCGCCAAAATCTTTTTATTTTTACATTTGAAAATGAAAAAAAATTTTCTCCTTGAAATAAAATATGGAATTTTAATTTCCATTTTCACCATACTTTGGCTCACCTTTGAACAACTTTCGGGCTTACAAGATGAATATATTGAACTTCATAAAATTGTATCTTCATTTAGTATCATAGTGCCTATTATTGGTATTTGGTTTGCTATATCAGAAAGGAAAATGAGTACTTCCAAATACAGTTTCGAAAAAGGTTTCAAAACCGGGTTTATCATCACCATAATTAATACTGTTTTAATTATTCCAATTATTTATCTTTTTTACACCTTCATCAATCCAGACTTTGCTATCAATATGATGAGTTATGCCAAGTCGCAAGCTTTGCATAGCGGAGAGGATCATCTGAAAGCTATTGAAGATGCGCGCTCTTATTTTAGTATGAATTACTACATGATTCAAAAGGTTGTAGAGACTTTTATCTTTGGATCGCTAATCAGCTCGGTTATTGCATTTGTTCAAAAAAATAGAAAAAGCAGAAGGTCTTGGCCATAGTTCGACAATGAAGTTCCAATGTCGGTAAAATCTGCTTCGTGATTTTTTTGCAAAAATCTTTTTCTCCTGCGCCATTTTCTCATTTGATTTTTTTAACAGGGCTAATGCTTTCCTTGGCATCTATAGTGATTCCTGTTTAATGTAACTATAAGGTAACTAAACCGATTATAAAAATTATTGATATCAAAGCTACTATATAGCCCTTGTTTCATAAATTTTGATGCACTAAAAATAATCCCGATGTAAGATTTTAAATAATTGGACTAATTAATAAATCACTTGGTATTACTTCAATTAAGGACAAAGCTTATTACTTATCTCAAATCTATGACTTCGTACCCGGGATAATTTTTATCATTAAAAACAAATACAGTCTCAGGAACTGCTGAATTGGCGTTGAATGACTTCACTTGATAGATCATGTCTGTACCGTCTTTACCCAATATTTTAATGCTTACAATTTGTTGTTTTTCTTTGTTGATAGTGAGCACGGCCGTATGGAAGTTCTTTTTCTTCACATCTTCTGGATAAAGTTTTATGATTTGATAAACTGCACCATTTTTCTGCTTTTCTTCTTTCACGAACTCAGATTTAAAACCTTTTTCATGCATAGTAAAAATGTTGGATGGATTGATTCCTGTTTCCTTTTCCTTGGCTTCAACATTATTGATTTGTACCTCAGAGGCGTCCTTTAGAATAGTCCAGCTTGTTTTGCTGTCGCTGATGATTACTTGATTGTTAACCTCCAGCTTATATTTAGTTCCTTTCAATGTTAATTTACCGAATTGTGTGCTTGAAGATTTATTTTTAAGATTTTCAACTGTGATTGAAAATTCGGCATTGATACTCGTATATGACTTTGTTTTCGAAGAAACTTCATCGAGTACTTTTTTAGCTTTGGCATCAACTTGTGCCTGTATTTGGAAATTCAATAAGACCAAACATATAAAAACAAGTAATTTTTTCATGTTGCAATTTTCTTTCTGACTACAATAAAAAGTAAAAGTTTAAAGTTAGTAAAAAATTTAAACCAACTAAATACCCTTCAAAATGTGTTCCAAACTTTGTTCGTCTTTTATCAAAACTTGTCGAGCCTTACTGCCCTCGAACGGACCAATGATACCAGCTGCCTCTAATTGGTCAACAATTCGACCGGCCCTGTTGTAACCCAATTTTAGTCTTCTTTGAATTAGGGAAGTTGATCCTTGCTGATGTTGCACAATAATTCGGGCAGCCTCTTCAAAAAAACTGTCGCGTTGAGACAGATCGATTGATTCTTTTTCACCCGTATCATTTTCATCAACATATTCAGGCAATAGATAAGGTTGTGGGTATGCCCTTTGAGAACCAATAAACTCGGTGATTTTATCAACTTCGGGTGTATCCACAAAAGCACATTGAATTCTAATTAAATCATTACCGGTTGATAAAAGCATATCGCCCCTACCTATCAACTGCTCGGCACCTCCTGCATCAAGTATGGTTCTAGAGTCAATTTTAGAGGAAACCCTGAAGGCAATTCTTGCAGGAAAGTTGGCTTTGATAGTTCCTGTAATAATGTTTACAGAAGGACGCTGTGTGGCAATAATCAAATGTATGCCAATAGCGCGTGCTAACTGCGCCAAACGAGCAATAGGCATTTCTACCTCTTTACCTGCTGTCATAATTAAATCGGCAAACTCATCTACCACTAAAACAATATATGGCATGTAATGATGGCCCTCAAGTGGATTGAGCTTACGTGAAATAAACTTGGCATTATATTCTTTGATGTTGCGCACCATTGCATTTTTAAGCAACTCATAGCGTGCATCCATTAAAATGCATAACGAGTTAAGGGTATGAATTACTTTCTTGGTATCGGTAATAATACTCTCCTCTGCATTAGGAAGTTTTGCCAAGAAATGTCTTTCTATGGTATTAAATAAGGTAAGCTCCACCTTTTTGGGATCAACCAATACAAATTTAATTTGCGAAGGGTGCTTTTTATATAGTAACGAAACAAGAATAGCGTTTAACCCTACTGATTTTCCCTGCCCTGTGGCACCGGCCATGAGTAAATGTGGCATTTTTGACAGGTCGGTAATAAAAGTATCGTTGGTAATTGTTTTTCCCAGTGCAATAGGAAGATCAAAAGCTGTATTTTGGAATTTCTCGGAGGCAATAATGCTCCTCATACTCACTACCTCGGGCTTTTGATTGGGCACTTCAATACCAATGGTACCCTTACCAGGCATAGGAGCAATAATTCTTATACCTAAGGCCGATAAACTTAGTGCAATATCATCCTCGAGATTCTTTATCTTAGAAATTCTTACTCCAGGAGCTGGTACAATTTCATAGAGGGTCACGGTTGGCCCGATGGTGGCTTTTATCTTCTCAATGTCGATGCTGTAATTTTTGAGGGTTTCTAGAATCCTGTCTTTATTGGCTTGCAGTTCCTCATTATTTATTGTGATAGAATCGTTTCCATGCTTTTCTAGTAAATCAATTTCAGGAAAAACATAACTTGATAAATCTGCCTTTGGATCGTATTCGCCTGCTGCATGAATAAACTCATTATTGAGTTCTTCATCAATATCGTCAACAGGGTTTATAAACTCAGGCTCGGGCTCTGCTTTATGTTCTACAATTAACTCAAGATCCCCCTCCCCTTTGGCCGGAATTTTTTCTATTTTGGGATGATTGGTGATTTCAAACTCCTGTGAGATAACCGCCTCATTTTGCAAAACATCTTGTTCTTCCTCAATTTCATTGACAACACTGTTATTGATAGTTTGAGATAATCTCACTTCCTCTTCTACTTCAAACTCATTCCAATCTCTCGACTTTCTTTTTTTCTCCATCACTGTTTGCTCAGTTGCATGCAATGACTCGATATTGGTTGAAGTAGGTTCAGTAATTGCATTGTTGACTTCAACATTTTTACCTCTTGCTGCCCAATTAAAGCCAAGATAAACATAACCTGCAATCAAAGCTGATAACATTAAAGCAGTGCCAATCATTCCAAACAATGAAATTAGCCAAACATTTATTTGATAACCAAAATTACCGCCAATAAAAAACCAATCAGATTGCAACACATTATCGCATACAAAACCAGCAGTTGTTGAAGTTAACAATAATAGCACGAGCGCATGTTTCATTGTTTTTCTCACAGGCATTAATCTGATTTTAAAAACAAGTCGGAATCCTATGTTGAATGCTATAGGCACAAAGAATAAGGAGGCAATTCCAAACCCACGATGCATAAAGGCATGAGCTAAAATGGCACCGGTTTTTCCCAACCAATTGCTTACCGGAATTGAATTATTGGTAATCAGGTTCCAATACCCGTCAATAACTTTATCTTGATCAGCTTCCCAGGTGAAGAAGAAGGAAGCAATTGCCACAAACAAGTAAACGGCAAACAACATGAGCGCAGCACCACCAATTAGTTTTAATCTTTTAATCTTTAGTGCCTTGGAAGCAGCTGCTGCTGGGTCAACATCAGCAGCTTGCGCCACCGATTCATTTTTTTTCTCTTTGGGTTCGGCAGCTTTTTTTCTGGGTGAAGACTTCTTTTCCTTCACTTCTTCGAGCTTTTCTATTGTTTCCATGAACTTGTAATTTTAGCAATCAAAAATAATTAACTTAAGAGCAGTATTTTATAAACTAACAACTTGTAATTAACACCGCATTGTTTAAATCGTTTAGTCTATATTTTAGTTACCTTATTGGGAAATATTGGCAATTCAATTGAAGGTGGTAACTCACAATTGAACCCCGATTCTTGAATAGTATAATTCCATACAACACATAAAATAAAAAATGCCATAACAAAATACTGATTTGAAATTTTAAATAGAATTGTTTTCATCGTTAAATTTCAGCAATTAAAAGCATAAATAATTTTTTTAATAGGAAAATAAATTTGCTTTGCATGTATTAATTGTTTTAAATTATACTCCTATAATATCAGTTCTTTTTGTTTTAAAATCTGATTTTTTATTCCATGAAAAACAGCTTGCAACCCCACCTGAGCGTAGTTTC
>JBILUU010000176.1:0-6175 GCA_044370815.1 Bacteroidia bacterium | reverse complement strand
GTTTACGCGATGCCATTGGCTATGTGCCTCAAGATGTTTTTTTATTTTCTGATACCATTTATAACAATATTGTTTTTGGTCTTGATCAGGACAAGAAACATCTTGCTCAACAGGTTGATGAGGCGGCAGCAGCAGCCGATCTGTTAGATAATATCAAAGGATTTAAGGAGGGCTATCAAACGGTGATAGGGGAGCGTGGTATTACCCTTAGCGGAGGTCAAAAGCAGCGGTTGAGTATTGCACGCGCATTAATTAAAAATCCTGCCATACTTTTGCTTGACGACTGTTTGAGTGCAATAGACACTAGTACCGAAATTAGAATTTTAAACCATCTTAAAAAGAAACTAGTTGGTAAAACAGCAATTTATATTAGTCATCGAATTAGCACTGTGCAGCATGCCAATCAATTGATTGTAATTGCTAATCATCAAGTAAAAGAGCAGGGTACACACGATCAATTGATGCTTGCAAAAGGTGAGTATTACGAGCAGTATATGACGCAACAAACCAATACGCAATCAACTATACTTTAACCTAAATTCCCATTACAAAAGTAGTATCATTGGCACTGATTTATCTTGTCATTTAGAGCTAAGGATATAATCCCAAAGCCATAGTGATTAGCATGTTGACTGTATGCGTTTGATGCAGAGTTGTATGATACGCTTGTTTATTTCCTCTTTGTGTAGCAACCAATAGCTCAGTTCGCTCTCTGTGAAATGTCCAATGATTACGCCTTTAAGCATGCTTTGAAGGGCCATGTTTTTTTTGATGCTATGATGGATAATTTCCTCTATTTGCTCTTTACTTAAGTTGTCCAAGGTCATTTTGTGTGCTTGTAGAAAGTCATTAAATATTTTCAATAGGCACTCATGCTGCAGTTTTAGTATTGGCCGTAAAGTGTCATGCTGAAATTTTTCAAATGGAAGTTTGTTTTCCTGTTTGATTTGAATTAAAGGTCGTATGCTGATGAGTGATTGATCCCGGGTCATCTTTTAGTAGTTTTTTTCTGTGGATGTTCTTTTCTATCAACAATTTAAAGAGAGAATTGTTGAGTATTAATGCTCATCAGTCAATTCAATTTTGTATAAAGTATAAAGTGATTGGCTATGGCAATCAATCGATGATGATAACGATAAATCAATCTGATAAGTAGCTTAAAATGTATTCGAATGTTTTTAATTTTACAGTTCAATAACCGTATTCATGCAAGTAGAAATAATTACAATTGGTGATGAAATTTTAATAGGACAAATTGTTGATACCAATTCCGCTTGGATGGCTCAGCAATTGAATATGCGTGGTTTTTCGGTGAAACAAATTTCCTCTGTTTCCGATAGCGAGCAGCATATTTTAAAGGCCTTGGCTGAGGCGGCATCACGAGCATCAATCGTTTTGATCACCGGTGGCTTGGGGCCAACAAAGGACGATATTACAAAAAAAACATTGTGTAAGTACTTCAATACGCACTTGATTTTTAATGATGAGGTATATAGTGACATTGAGCGATTATTTAAAGAGAGAGGCTATCAGGTATCGGCAGTTAATCGTTCACAAGCTGAGCTTCCTGCCAATTGTATGGCGTTGCGTAATGCAGTTGGCACTGCTGCGGGTATGTGGTTTAATATGGATGGTGTTATTTACGTTTCGATGCCCGGTGTTCCGTATGAGATGATGCACTTGATGGAAAGTAGTATACTACCCATGTTGTCGCAACAATTTAATGCTCCGTATATCATGCACCATACCTTACTCACGCAAGGAATAGGTGAAAGTATACTGGCCGAAAAAATACATGATTGGGAAGAAGCTTTGCCCGAGGGGGTAAAATTAGCTTATCTTCCGTCTGTAAGTGCAGTAAGATTGCGCTTGTCGGGAAGTGGAGAGGATCAAGAAAAATTAAAAAATGAATTTGATGCGCAATTACTTAAATTGAAAGCATTGGTTGGCAAGTATTGCTATGGAGAAAATAATGATACCCTGGAATCGGTGCTTGGACAATTGCTACGCGCACAAAACAAAACATTGGCCACTGCCGAAAGCTGTACAGGTGGTCAAATTGCAGCAAGCATTACCAAGGTGCCCGGTTGTTCTAATTATTTTAAGGGTGGAGTAATTGCTTATTCCAATGATGTTAAGGTAAATCAATTAAATGTTTTCCAAAGTGATCTTGATGCCTATGGTGCAGTGAGTAAGCCAGTTGTAGAGAGCATGGCTAAGGGCGTAATAAAATTGCTTGATGTTGACTATGCAATAGCAACAAGCGGTGTTGCCGGTCCTGACGGAGGATCGGTTGAAAAGCCGGTTGGTACAGTTTGGATTGCAGTGGCAAGTAGAACTGAAGTTTATGCACAACAATTTTTATTTGGCAAGCACCGCGAACGCAATATTCAGGCAGCCACGCTAACTGCTTTAAACTTGATGCGCAGAATGCTGCAAGGAACGTTGGATGTGGCTGATTACTCGGTTAAATAATGCCTGCTGCCAACAGCAGTGCCAAGAAAATAATCATGGTACACGCTATTTTTTGAACGAAATCGAGGGTTACTTTTTTAAGTAGTTTGCTTCCCAAATAAGCGCCAGCAAATGCGCTCAATACTGCCATTATTAATAGCGTGTCATTTTCCGAATAATCATAATTATTGCTTCCGCCAAAGTATATGGTAAGGCGCGTTACATCTATGAGGCAGGCAATTACAACACCGGTAGCAATAAATGCTTCTTTGCTCAATCCGTAACGCAGTAAAAAGGCGCTTCTCAATGCACCTTGATTGCCCGATAGTCCACCAAAAAAACCACTTATAAAACCGCCTAATCTGATATATTTCTTATCGAACTGAATTGACTTTAACCAGGGAAGAATTTCAAAGAGAGCAAAGAAAATCATCAACAAGGCAACCAATAATTTGATGAGCGTAATTTGCATAGCATGTCCCAAAAGTTGGTATTCGTAATGAAAAAAATGTTTAGATAGATATACTAAAACGAAGGCCCCGATAAATGAACCCATCACCGCAGGTATACCAAATTTTGAAGCCGTTTGAATATCGGTTTGTTTGCCCACAATAATCAACTTAAAAAGATTATTAAGCAGGTGCACCATGCCTGTTAGGGCAATTGCTTCTTCGGGAGGAAAAAAAATAATCATCACGGGAGTGAGGATAGTGCCAAGCCCAAAACCTGAAAAAAAGGTTAGCAGTGATGCTCCAAAAGCAGTGATACAAATAATTAAATACTCCATTAATTAATGAAAATTATTAAAGCAAATGTAAATCTAAATTGATACATTCGAGCATTAAAAAAATGTGAATTATGACAGATAAAAAAATTATTCATACGGCCGGTGCTCCCCAAGCTATAGGGCCCTACAGTCAGGCAGTACAAGTGGGCAACATGCTTTTTCTTTCCGGACAAATTGCGATCAATCCTCAAATTGGCGAACTTGAAATGGCCAACATAACTGATGAAACTCATCGGGTAATGAAAAATATTTCGGCAGTGTTGGATGCAGCCGGATACAACCTGAGTCACGTTGCCAAAACAACTATTTTTTTAAGCAGCATGAATCATTTTCAAGAAGTAAATACTGTGTATGCTTCTTATTTTAAAGAGGCCTTTCCCGCACGTGAGACAGTTGCTGTGGCAGGTTTGCCAAAGAATGTGAATGTAGAAATAAGTATGATTGCTATAAAATAAATTCAACAACAATGGAAATTAGGGTTGGAGATAAAGTATCTTTTTTAAATCAAAAGGGTGGAGGGGTTGTTGTCAAATTAAAGGATAAAAATATCGCAATGGTGATGGATGACGATGGGTTTGAAACACCTTATGCGATTAAACAACTGGTTAAATTGCATCAGGCAACTGCCGAAACAGTTATTCATGCGCAGGTACCTGCATACTCATTCGGTCAGCAAGAAATCGCGCTATTGTTTGTGCCCAAAGATCACAACAATTTACAAGCCTGCGATCTTGATTTGCATCTTGCAAATACCTCCGGGTGTAATTTTTATTTTGAATTGTATCAAAAAGAAACAGACAAGGTGTTACTTTTTTCAGCAGGTCAGGTAAATAATGGAATGACACATTTTATTAAGACCATAAAGCGTGAGGAAATAGAATTATACTGTAGATTAAGGTTTCAATGTATGTTTAATGATACAAAAAAAATGGAGCCCTTGAGCCCATTTGCAACTACTATTGCCATTAAGGCAAGCAAATTTTACAAGGATACTACTTATCAATTTTCAGGTCAGGTAAACAATAAGGCACTTGTATTTGTAGTGGCACAAAAAGAAATCTTAGCCGGCTTAAAGCAACCCGATTATGAAATACCTTTATTGAACGAGGACAAAGAAACAATTCCTGAAAAAGTAAAATCAAAACCTCATGATTATGCCAGAGTTGATATGGAGATTGATTTACATATAGCCGAAATATTGGAAGACTTTATAAATGTAAGCGCTCAACAGATGTTGGCCATTCAAATGAACGTATTTAGAAAGGAACTGGAAAAAGCAATTCAGCTCAATTATGCCTCTGTTACCTTTATTCATGGAATAGGAAAGGGTGTGCTAAAGGATGCAATACAGCAAGAGCTGAGTACCTACAAAGGCATCAAGCATTATCCCGCCAACTTTCAGCGTTATGGTAATGGTGCTACAAAAGTTGAAATCATATGATTTTTTAGATTAAAGAAATTCAATGTTGTGTTCGCAGCTTCTTTCATGCTGCTTGCAAACCTAAATTAGTTGTGAATAGGTTTCAAATTGTATCTTTGATTTATTGATATTCACTTGATAGTTGCGGAGCGTACGTTTTATCATTTTATTTATATTGTAACCATCGCATCAAAAATTTGTCATATACCTCATAATAGGGCATTTCAACTCCTGCATGGTAATAAATCATTTCTTTTTCTACTAATGCCTCCAAACCTCTTTTAACATTGGCCGAATTGCCCAATACATGCTTGTGAATAAATTTTTGAGCATAAGGTTGTGCCACCTTTTCTTCAACAGCTATGGCCTTTAATAAATTCCATTGTGCGGTAGTTATTAAATTACGGTACTGAAAGTAAATATTTTCGTTATCAAGTAACAAACTGCTGAGCGTTTGAAATATATCTTTAGTTTTTATTGCTTTAATACCAGTGGCAAACAAATGATGACATAAACGTTGAGTGTAATAAGTATGACAAGCTGTTAAGTCCAATATAAGCTCAATATCATTGGCACTTATTTTGAATTTATTTTTTTGAAATTGCTCTTGTATAAATTTGCTATAAATTTCATCAGGAATTTTTTGCAAATTAATATTACTTGTACTGGTGTAAAATGGACGCTTAGCATTATTAAAAATTTGGTGCATCATTTTCTGATTGCTACCGCAAAAAATAAAATTTACGTTTTTTAAGGTTTGTATCACTGTTCTCAATAAGGCCTCAACATTTTTTTCTGGATAATTCAATATCTGCTGAAACTCATCAATGGCAATTACTACTTTAATGTTTTGAGCATCCAAAAAATGTAATAATTGAGGGATTGTTTTTTCAAATTGCTTAGTTTGCGTAATGTCTAAGCTCAGTTGAGGGTTTCCTGTTATTTCATCAGCACTTATTACTGGTCTTAATAATTTAATGGCTTCCCAAAAACGTTTGCCTATACTTTGCTTTTCTGGAAAAACCTGAAAAATACCATTGGCAAGCTCGTTGGTAAAATCTTTTAAACTTTGTGTGGCATAAATATCAATATATATAGTACTAATTTTCTTTTTTTTCAATAAATAAAATACATGATGTATTAAAGCAGTTTTCCCAATTCTGCGTTGGGCAAAAAAGGCAGTATTTATTTTATTCGCAATGTTATTCATCAGTTTTTTTGTTTCAGTTTCCCTGTCACAAAAATACTCTGGCAATACATAATCGTTTATTAAAAATGGATTCATTTAGCTCATATTATAAAGGCAAATATAATTATACTTTATGTAATATACAAATTGTATTATACATTTTGTATAATTTTACTACTAGACTCAAATTTTGCATTACTAATACTTATAGGTCCTTCTTATGTTGAAAATCAATGAAAATTAATCAACGTATTATTTTATTCAAACAGAATAAACAATGTATTGTACTGGTTTTATAATACTTTAGAAACTTTGACTAGTCTAC